>CAZSAS010000155.1:0-2734 GCA_964604855.1 uncultured Methanosarcinales archaeon | reverse complement strand
CGGAAGAAGCTGATAGTCTCTTGTGGCGCTCTGATCTCGTAGAGCCCGACCTCCACGGTCGTTGCACCGGTTGGCTTGTCACTGATGGAACCGTCCTCCTTGCCGTCTCGCTCGCCCTTCCTCATCCGAACAGCTCCTCGATCCGTGTCTTGCATCGTCCAGCGTCGTAGGATTGCGCACGCTCTTTCCCTGTGCGGGCGTAACGGGCCATTCCTTTCCCGTCCGTGAGCGCTCTCACGATCTCCTCCGCAAGCGTCCGCTCTGCGGGCGTGAGCGTCTCTGTCGTCCGGCGGACCCCGTCGAGCCTTGGGACGAGGATGCCGTAGGCTGCACGTTCCGCCTGCTTCAGCTTCTTGCCGCGTCGCGTCCCCGGCGCGAGGATCTCCCTCGGCCCGGACGGGCAATCAGTCGAGATGACTGGGGTGCCGCACGCTAGCGATTCGACGATCGCCTGGCTGAAGGTCTCGCCCAGGCTGGAGAGGACGAAGAGTTTCGCTCGTGCCACGAACCGGTAGGGGTTCTGCTGGAAGCCGAGAAGGTGGACATCGCCGTCCAGGCCGAGCTGCCCGATGAGGTGCGCGAGCCAGCTCCGCAGTGGGCCATCACCGATGATGATGAGCTTCGCTCGGGGGCGATGACGCTTGACATCCGCGAACGCCCTGAGCAGGTGCCATTGTCCCTTCTCTGCGCTGAGCCTGCCCACCGTGATGATGACGTCGCTCCTGAAGAGCTTGCCGTGCTTCCCGAGCTGCTCCTTCGCGAGCCGTGCGATTCTCGCGAGGTTCACAGGGTTGTGGACCACGACCACCTTCTCCGGCGAGAGCCCATAATGGCGGATGAGCAGCTCCCTGTTCCCTTCCGAGGGTGTGCAGACCGTGTCGAAACGCCGATAGACTGTGCGGCCTGCCTTGCGGATGGTTGTGTTGAACGTCTCGCTTGCATAGGGTTGCTGCGGGCTGGCGTGGATCCACGCCACGAAACGTGGTCGTCGTCTCCCTAGCAGGAGCATGGAAGGGAACGTTGACAGGATCGCGTCGTCGTGATGCGAAATGACCAGTCCGGGCCGCTGCTCACGTATGGCCCGCAGGATGCGGAACGTGCGCGCCACGATCTTGAACGGCCAGAGCAGCGGACCTTTCCATCGCTCGCCGAGCAAGGTGATTTTCGGATTGTCCTTCTTATCGTAACGTTCGCTCGGGTAGAAGACGAGGTAGCGCGTCTCGAAAAGCTCGTCGAAGATCTTGTACAATGACCACCCTGGCCAGTATTCTCCTGCAATCGTCAAGGCCTTCATCGTTCACCCATGACTGATACCCTCGTCCGGTTCTTCCTGATGTTGCGGAGCCCAGCCTCCTCGAACCAGCGCATGAGCTCGTCGTAGGTGAAGTAGTCCTGGTACCAGGGCGAGAGCCAGTCGAAGATCTCAAGAACGTTGTGCTCGACCGGCTTGTCGAGCCTGAACGGCAGGAACCTGATGCTGGCGCCGATTATCGGGATCTTGGCGAAGCTGAGCAGGCCGGGTACGTACTTCTCACATCTCGTGTGGAGCCGTCTCTTGTCCATCCGTTTCGTGAAGAAGCGCACCGCCTCGCTGGCGGCGTTCCCAAGCTTCGACTTCCAACCCTCGTCAGAATAGGTCCCGATCGCTATGGTGCCGCCTCTCTTCACCAAGGGGGCTATCGAGAGGAATGCCCGCTTGGTCGACGGAGTGTGATGGAGGACGCCGATGCTGTAGACCGCGCCGAATGCCCCGACCTTGAACGGCGGATTCATGAGGTCTCCCTGGACGAGGTGGACGCGTTTCCGATTCTTCAGGTTCTTCAGGGCGTTGTCGACCGAGCGTGACATGTCGAGCCCGACGATGTTGGCGCCTTTCCTCTCTGCCACTTCCATGAAGCGGCCGATGCCGCAGCCGGCGTCGAGGGTCCACGCTCCCTTGAGCTGGCGCTCGTCCAGCCCGGTGTGCTGGGCGAAGAGACCTTCCGCCTCACGATCGCGATTCCTCGAGTCGAGCTGTGTGTCCTTGAACAGGTCCCATTCTACGCTGAACGAGCCGACGTAGTCGTCGTCCTTGACGAAACGAGGGATGTAGTTCTCTATGGGATACCGCTCCTCGCATCTCTTGCAGGTGAGCGAGCCGGTGCGGGTCTCCCCTCTCTTCATGACCTCGCTCTTGAGCGTGAGCCCGGTCTTGCACCGCGGACAAGCCAGGATCGCGAGCAGCCCTCTCTTCACGTTTCCACCCTCTTCACGTTTCCACCCTCTTCACGCTTCCTCTCCTTGCTTGCCCGCATTCCCTGCCGCGAGCACGCGTCCTTCACTCTGAGCAGGCACGCCACCAACGGCGTCGGGAGGCGTATAAGTAGTTTTTGCCTCCTGAAACTCCTCAGGGCGCGCCCGTATGCCCTGTTGCCCTTGTAGGCTTCGCGATGCTTCTCGAGAGCACGCACGCCGTGCCTGAGGTAATTGCGATATTTGCCGATGCGCCGCGCATACGATTCCTTTCCCGGGATGCGGAACCTGATGAGCGGCTCCTCGACGATGCCGAAGCGGACGCCCTTGCCCGCGAGGCGGAGCCACAGCTCGAAGTCCTGCGAGTTACGGTAGGTCTCGTCGTAGGGTTCGCGCAAGAAGACGCTCCGCTTGCCGAGGACGCTCGGATGGACCACAGGATAGGGGTTCATCGTGAAGAGCGTGTCCTTGAGGTTCCCGACCTGCTCTTGCCGATACCGCG
>CAZSAS010000154.1:0-2738 GCA_964604855.1 uncultured Methanosarcinales archaeon | reverse complement strand
CGCTCTGGACGCCGGAGCCCGTCCCGAACAGGCCGCCGAGGCCGTCCTCGAGGCAGCCCGTCAGCCCGGCCAGGGGATTCTCGAATATTTGGATGTTCACGTAGAAGAAGGCGAGGCTGACGAGGATGCCGCAGAGCACGAAGAGGGCAGCCAGCTTGATGCCGGCCTCCTTGAAGTCAAGGAAGCTCCCGCCCGAGACGTCGCGCATCTTCTCGATGAGCTCTGCGAAGAGGGCGTGCGCCATCAGCCCCTCATCATCCTTGTTGTCCGCCGCGGTACGAAGCATCTCCCGTACCTCGGGATTCTGGTCCTCGATGTACTTGAGGCTGATCTTCCGGGCGCGCAACAGCACGTCGACGATGAGGACGACGGCGCTGAGCAGGAGCGGGAGCATGACGCCAATGCCAAAGATACTCAGCACGAGGAGGAGGGCTAGGAAGAGAAGCGTGGCGTCGAGGAAGGCCTCGAGGATGATGACCTTGAGCATCTCGAAGCGGATCTCGTTGAGCAAGCCCTTGATTGCAGTCATACACGATCACTCATTCTCGCATTCTCTCATTGGCTCTGGCAGTCCGCCAGGAGGGCGGCCAGGTTCGCCTTCTCGGTCTTGAGGTCGTCGATCTGGCCCTCGAGAATGCCGATGTCGTTCTCGAGGCTGCTGATGTTGAGGAGCGAGCTGCTGTACAGGTTCTTGAACTGCTCCTTCTGCAGGGTCATGGAATTGAGCGCGCTCCTCGTCGTCGAGAGCTCGTCGGTGAGGTCGTTCACTTCGGACACCTTCTGGCCGTAGAGCGTGTCATACTTGGCGATGTCCTGGCTCGTCGCGTTCAGTTCCGACTCGCGCTCCTCGAGCACAGACTTGTAGTTCGTCACCTGGTTCATGCATTGGCTCAGGTTCGTGCTGGTGCTCTCGAACTGGCTCGTGCGTTGCTGGAGACCTCGCTGGTAGAGCACGGTCGTGCCCGTCGCCACGACCACGAGCGCGAGGATGAGGCCGACGAGGGCCAGGTTGATGTTCTTGCCGAGGAAACCCATGTGCATCACGTCCCTTCTCGTCCCGGATTCATGGCCTCCGTTGCGTGAGCCTCCTGACGAGGATCTCGAGGAGCAAGAGGAGCATCGCTGCGGCGATGAAGGGAAGCGCGGCCGACTCGTTCACCGTCCGGACCCGCCTGCTCGCTTCCTTGATGTGCTCCACCATAGCCTCCACGTCCGACGGTTTAAATACTTTTCCGCCAGTGCTCTCGACGATTCCCGCCAATTCGGGATCGACGCCGACGACATCGAGCTCGCTCGGGCGGTTCACTGCGTAGGTATGACCGAGCAGGGAGGCGAAGCCCGGAGCCCCGGGCGCGAACGTGGCGGTGTAGCGGTCGCCTTCCTTGGTGAAGACCAGGCCTTCTCCGGACACGGGCGTCTCGCTCCGGACCGTGATGCGACCTTCCTTGTTAGTGCGGACGTCGCCGATGTCGATGAAGAACGGCTCCTTGCGTTGCGGGTCGCCAATCGCCCAGTTGACGGTGCGGCTAAGGAGGAGACTATTCTCGTCGTTCAAGAGCTGGCCGAGGTTGTTCCCGGCGAAGACAGTCCAGGCGGCGACGCGGCCGTTCCCGTAGCGCCAGACCGTGAGCGCGGGCTGCCCGCTGTCGGCGGCGAGGAGCAGCTCTGCGGTGTCCTTCGGCGCGACCTCGTTGTACGCGTTGAGGATCGCGGTGGGCTCGATGCCGCGAGTGATGAAGTGCGTGAGGCTGAGCGGGACGAGCGAGAACTCCTGGCCGAATTCTTTCGCCTTCGGGTCACCCCACTTTATGAGGAGCGTGTTGAGCTTGGTGGCCCGGTCGTAGGTCCCGTCGCCCGCCTGCGCGAGCTCCTTGAGGAAGGGCTCGTCCACCTTCAGCTGGAACGCGTTCTGGTCCGTCGTGCCGACGCCGACGGTCATGAAATTGATGCCGTAGAGCTTGTGCGCGTTCGCAGCCATGGTGAGGAGCTCGCGTTTCATGGGCGAATCCGCACCGAGCCCTGCGCTGTAGCGGCCGTCGGTGAGGAGGATGATGTTCTTGTCCCCCGACGCGGTCCGGAGCATGTCGACCGCTCCCCGGAACGCGATGTCTGCCGCCGTGGGGCCGCCGCCTTCGATGCGCGGGATCTTCTCGAGCACCGCTTTGCGGTCGTTGTAGAGGTAGTCAAGGTCCTGCACCTTGCGCACGGTCTGCGCGATGCGCTCGTCGACGCTCGTCGCTTCCGTGCTCGCCGGGACGCCGAAGACGATGACCCCGAGTTTGTTGTCCAGCTTGAGCTGCTCGATCGCGTTCACGACCTGCGCCTTGATGACGTCGAGCGTGCTCACGGGCTCCTCGTACTGCACGATCTGCCCATTCTCCTGGCGATACTTGATGCGCGACGCGGAGCCGCTCACGTCGATGATGAAGACGAGATTGCTCTCACCCTTCTTGCGCTCCCCCTTGCCGACCTTGACGGGCAGCAGGGTCTCGAGAGAGGTGCTGCTGTAGCCGCCCCTGTCGTAACTGTCCATCCCGCCGAAGAGGACTAGCCCGCCGCCGTAGTACTGCCCCTGCTCGTCGATAAGATAGTTGTGGAAGAGTTGCGTGTCGCGGAAGTTCTCGACGGGGAGATCGTTCGCGACGACGGCATAGTACGGGGAGAGGTCGGTCGGCGGCACGCTGCGTTTGTCCACCGTGTACAGCTTGCGGAGCAGGAGCTCGATCGGGCTGTTCTTC
>CAZSAS010000153.1:0-2748 GCA_964604855.1 uncultured Methanosarcinales archaeon | reverse complement strand
CCCTTGTTCTTCGGGTGCTTGTACTCCTCGAGGATGAGCTCGCGGTAGATCTCGTCGTTCATCTCGGTCACCGGTCAGCTGAACACGTCCATGGCCTGGACGATGCCGTCGACGAGCTTGTCGACGTCCTCCTTGGTGTTGTAGATGCCGAAACTGGCCCTGTTCGTCCCTTCGCGCAGCCCGAGACGGTAGTGGAGCGGGTGGGCGCAGTGCTTGCCGGCGCGGATGCACACTCCCCGACGGGCCAGGAGCTCCGCCAGGTCGTGCGGCGGCACCCTGTCGATCGTGAAGGTGAGGATGCCGGCGCGCATCTCGCTTCCGGGTGCGGGCCCGAGGAGCCGGACGCGGGGGAGCTGCTTGAGCGCGTCCCAGGCGTGCCGGAGCAGCGTCTCCTCGTTCGCGTGGATGTTCCCCATCCCGATGCCGCGGAGGTAGCCGATGGCGGCGGCGAGCCCGGCGACGCCGGCCAGGTTGGGGGTGCCGGCCTCGAAGCGTCGCGGTTCTCCCTCCGCGAAGCGCGCTTCCTCTTCCGTGACGTCGTCAATCATGTCCCCGCCCGTCCTCGCGGGCGCGAGGGTGAGGCTCTTGAGGTAGAGCACGCCGATGCCCGTCGGGCCGTAGAGCTTGTGCCCGCTGAAGGCGTAGGCGTCGCAGTCGAGCTTGCGCACGTTGACGTCCAGGTGCTGCACGGCCTGCGCCCCGTCGACGAGGACGAAGGTGCCGTGTTCGCGCGCGTGCGGGATGATCCTGTCGAGGGGGTTGACGATGCCGAGGACGTTGCTGACATGAGTGATGGCGAGCACCTTGGTCTTCCTGGTGAGTTTCTTCTGGAGGTCGTCGAGGTCGAGCGTCAGGTCCTCGTTCAGGCCGCACCAGACCACCTTGGCGCCGGTGCGCTTCGCGAGCTGCTGCCACGGCACGATGTTCGCGTGGTGCTCGTGCGGCGTCAGGAGTATCTCGTCGCCTCTCTTCAGCGGGAGCGCCTGCGCCACGAGGTTGATGCTGTCCGTCGTGCCGCTCGTGAAGATGACGTTCTCGGTCGGGGCGCCGATGAAGTCCGCGACGACGCCGCGGGCGCGCTCGAAGCGTTTCGTCGCCTCGACGCTGAGCGGATATAGGCCGCGGTGGACCGTCGCGTTCTCCGTCTCGTAGAAGCGTTTCACTGCCTCGATGACCGCTCTCGGCTTCTGCGTCGTCGCGGCGTTGTCGAGGTAGTGCAGCCCTTCCTTGAGGAGGGGGAAATCATCCTTGATGTGCATGCCACGACGCATGTCTGCATTCATTGTTGGACCTCTGCGAAGCGCTCGATGAGGGGCTCCACGATGGGGATGATGCCTTGCCGCGCATAGTCGGGCACCGCTTCGATGACAGGCCAGACGAATGCCTTGATGAGGAGGCGTTTCGCCGCTGCCGAGGACAGGCCACGCGCCTGGAGGTAGAACAGACGTTCAGGGTCGGGCTTGCCGGCCGTTGCGGCGTGGCTGCAGCTCACGTCGTTGTTGTCGATGTAGAGCATCGGGCTTGCCTTCGCGTCCGCGCCGTCGCTCAGGAGGAGGGCGTGCTCTTCCTGATAGGCATCGCTCTTCGCAGCCTCGGCCCCGATGCGGAGCGTGCCCTCATAGATGACCTTTGCCTTCCCGGCGACGATCCCTTTCGTCAGGAGCTTGCTCCGGCCGTGCATCGCTCCGTGCGCCGCTTCCGCCCCGACATCCATCCTGTCGTCGTTGTCGCTGAGATAGAGCGTGCTGATGCTGCTGCCCGCGTTCTCCGCCGAGAGCGTGCTCTTGATGCGGCTGTAGGTCGTGCCCCGGTTGGCCGTGAGCTCGAACCAGTCCATGCTCGCGTCCCTCGCGAGCCGCGCGTGCTTGCGCGTGAGGAAGTCTCCCGTGACCGCTTGCGTGTCCGCATAGAACAGGGTCGCGTTCTCGCCGAGGAAGGCTTCGGTGCAGTGGCTCACGCTCTTCGCCTCGCCGCCGAACGATTCGATGACCTTCGCGCTCGCTCCGGGCTCGACGATGATGAGCGTGTGCCAGCACGTGCTCGCTGCGAGCGCGTGCGTGATGATGAGCGGGCGCATGACGGGCTTGGTGACCCTGATGACGAGGCCACCCGTGAGCTTCGCCTTGTGCTCCGCAGTGAGTTCGTCGTCAGGGAGGAGAGAGAAAGGCTCCAGGCCCTCCAATGCCTCCTCGTCCGTCCTTCTGAACTTGTGGATCTCGATGCCCTCTATTTCTTTGTGTTTGATTTGGTGTTCCGGCCCTTTTTCCAATTCCACGTTCTCGAAGAAGTGCCAGGCCCCCATGGGCGTCCTGATGTGCTTCGGCGTCGCGAGTCTCGTCGTCATCTCGTTCACCCGCTATCCCAGGCTCCCCTCGATCTCGAGCGTGATGAGCTTGTTCAGCTCGACGGCGTACTCGATAGGGAGCTCTTTCGTAATCGGTTCGAGGAAGCCGTTCACGATCATCTCGACCGCTTCCTCCTCCGACAGGCCGCGACTCATCAGGTAGAAGATGTTCTCGTCGCTGATCCTGCCGACGCGGGCCTCGTGCGCCAGCTCGACATCGTGCTCGTGCACGTCGATGTAAGGCATCGTATCGGTCCTGCTGCCGTCGTCGAACATGAGCGCATCGCACTCCACGCTCGCCTTCGCGCCGGTCGCGCCCTTCCTGATGAAGAGATGGCCGCGATAGTTGGTACGGCCGCCGCCCTGGCTGATGCTCTTCGCCTTGACCGTGCTCGTCGTCTTCG
>CAZSAS010000152.1:0-2757 GCA_964604855.1 uncultured Methanosarcinales archaeon | reverse complement strand
TCGTGATGATGTCGATGTTCACGATCTCCTCGCGGCCGTCGATGATCGTCTTCATCGTGACATGGCGCCGGTATTCCTGCTCGCGCTCCACGTTCTTGGCGCGCAGGAGCTTCCGCAGGAGGAGGTAGAGTTCCATGTTGTCCTGGATAGTGATGTCCTCCTTGAACAGGCTCTTGACGAGCTCTGCGCGCTCGATCGCGCTGCCGGGCAGGTCGTCCTGCACCTTCTTCTGCTGCTCCGCGTGCTTGAGCAGCGCGTCCACCATGAACGAGTAGCCGTCCACCATGCGGGAGAGGATGTTCTGGATGACGTCCACCGTGCGCGTGTACTTGAGGCTGACGTAGATGAGGTGGTCCACGCGCTTGAGCTCTTCAATGGCGTCGTGCAATGATTGCATCATTCCTGTTCACCTTCTCCTCCATGAAGCCGAGGAAGGCCTTCGCGCGCACCAGGTGGCGCTTCAGCTGCTCCACGGTGAGCGTCCGCACCCGGTAGCCCTCGTCGCAGATGACGAACTCGCCCTTCCGGACGAACTCGACCGGGCTCTTGCGGTGCTCTTCCAGCGTCTCGCGGACCTCGCCCATGAGCCTGAGGAAGTCGTTCGGCACGCCGTAGCGCGGCACGACGTGCTGCCGGAACAGCGAGAGGCGCGCCGCCCGGTCCTCGGGCACGGTCGGGATGCGCTTCGCGCCCGCCTCGTGCCCGAGCAGAGCGAGCATGCCGGACTCGAGCGCCTCGTGCAGGTGCTGGAGCACCGCGAGGAGGAGCTTCGGGTCGCGCAACAGCGGATAGGTCTGGGTGAGGATGTGGTCCGCCGCGGTCAGCCGCTTCCGGGCCTCGTCCCGCGCCGCGACGAAGGCGTCCATCTCCCGAAGAGGTCGGGGAGGCTATTTAATGATTATGGTAAGGGTTAAGAACGGGTTTCCCCTTCGGGAAGCCCATGACCGGCCCTGACTGCGCGCCCTCGGCCTTCGCGGCCCGGTTCCACGACTGGACGACGAGGAAGCTGAGGGAGGCGGGCGCCAAGGAAGCATTCCCCTTGCCAGACATCGTCCTAGCGACCCCTGCCGAGCATCCTGAAAGGCCAGAAGAGATCGGGATGCGGGTGAGAGGGGATTATGACGGGACGAGAGTCAGGGTCAACCGCGCATTCGGCCGCAAGGAAGAGACCGTGGCGCACGAACTGCTCCATCATTATCGACGACGAATCTTCCCGAAAGAATCCTCACCTGGATACTCGCGGCTCGAGCGAGAGTGTTCTAAATGGAAAACTGAACAATATGAGATTGTGGTGGTCAGTCCTGAGGTTGCTGAATTCTTCGCGCTCCTCACCCATCTCGTCCTGCCGCAATACGAAGCCGCGACAGGCGAGGCCGTAGCGCAG
Source organism: uncultured Methanosarcinales archaeon (assembly GCA_964604855.1). Taxonomy (GTDB): domain Archaea; phylum Nanobdellota; class Nanobdellia; order Woesearchaeales; family UBA525; genus UBA153. The sequence goes on along the minus strand of CAZSAS010000152.1, from coordinate 1,373 downwards.
GGCTCTGTCGAGCGGGAGCGCCATCGCTGGCACAGCCTGGAAAAGCGCGCACGCTTCTTCTCGGGCGGCGTCGAAGCGGCGGTGGAACGGCTGATGCGGACATATGAGGCTGCACGCGAGGCGATACTCGCCGGGGAAACGCCTCCGGCAGCGTTCTCCAAGCAGTTAGGGACCTTTCTCGACGAGGTCGCGATGCCTGCCTACCTATGCGGTGTGCTGGGCTGGCCTGACAAGGTCTTGTACAGCCTTTCCGGAACCGTCCTGAAGTTCGAGAAAAGCATTGACAGAGCGAGAGCGAATCCGGATATCGGCGAGATGAGCCACCGTCTGGAGGCAGCAGCGGCATGGAAGCGTACGTTTCTCGGCCATTGCTGGAGAGCCGGGGTGCAGGCTTTCAGGGACGAGGACGGATTGCGACCATACAGCGTCGCGCTCGCCGCCGTCCTGCGTCACGAGGAAGAGCTCGGCATGGAGTGGGCCTCCTCGTTCCTCACGTCGGGAGGGAATATCCAGGCGCGGTACGTCGACACGACGCTCGCGTCGCTCGAGGCCCTGAAGCCGTAGCTTTCGAGCACGGACGGGAGGAGCTCCTGGTCGCTGCCGTACGGAAAGACACGCTCGCCATCCGGAAGGCGGAGCCGGTACTCTCTGCGCCACGGGAAGACCCTCGTGCGCATCACTGACGGGAGGATCATCGGCGTGAAGCGCTCCCCGCGAAGATGGAACGCCTTCGCTTCCAGGAGCTGGTTGTAGCCATGCGCGACCATGTCACACTCCTGAATCAGACGCTGCCAGCGCGCTGCGAGCGAGGGCTGGTCCGCCAGCCAGCGGATCGCCGCGTCGGGTATCACCATGGCTTGCTCGTAGATCCTGGCGACGTGCCGCCCCACCTCCTTATCGCGTATCTCGTAGAGCAGGTCGCGAAAAAATTCGTGGAGTCTGGATTCGAGGTCGCACAAGCCTCCGAGAGCGTCGTTGAGAACCGATCTGGCTTGCGATTTCCCCCTGATGGTGCTGTAGAACCGCAGCTCGGCCCGCACCGCATCCGCGAACTCCTTCAGGAGGAATCGGCCATCGGCGCCGTACTCGTCGCTGAGCCGTTCCGCGACCGCTCCTGGCTCCTGGCGGAGCTGGCGGAGGTGCTCGCCTGCCCGTTCTCGCCAAACAGTGGCCTCTCGCTGAGGATTGTAGTGAGTGAGAGGGACCCAGCGCTCTTGGCAATGCATGGTGTGATTGCGTTGCCAGGGTTCAAAAGCCTTGGCGCCCAGGAAGGGGAAGCTTTCCGGCACGGGCCGGAAGGTCAGATGTCCGGCTCGTCGTGAGAGCGCGCAGTACTGCCACAACCATTAAGAACAGCGGAACCGTCAGAGCAG
>CAZSAS010000151.1:0-2798 GCA_964604855.1 uncultured Methanosarcinales archaeon | reverse complement strand
GGCTATGCAATGATGGTGCAGGCCTTTCCACACGCACCGGTGACCGCATGAAACCTGACGAAGAGACCCTCGACGTGCTCAGCGTGACCGTCACGGCTGTGGTGGCCATCGCTGCCGTCGCCCTCATGGTCCTCCATCTCGGCCCCGGCGCCGCCGCCTCCGGCACGACCGATGCCGTGCCCTGGCTCGCCGCCAGCGGCAAGGCCGTCGATTATGCCCATGACTGCACGCCGATCACGGAGCAGTTCGATTTTTTCTGGCTGGATTTCAACGGCGACGGCAGGCTTGACTACTATGACTACCAAGACGTGCTCGCCGGCACGGTCGACTGCAGCGAACGGCAATGCGACGTCACCGGCGACGGGCTCATCGACGATCGCGACCGGGTGGCGTTCGACCTCATCGTCACACGCGTGTATGATTACAACGGTGACGGCGTCCTGACGCGCGACGACTCCCTCTTCCTCCGCGACATCCTCTTCGGCGAGAAGGGATGCGACGCGAACCACGTCTGCGACCTCGATGCGGACGGCCAGGTTTGCAACGAGGACCTCGCCCTCTACACCGGCCTCCTCTTCAACCCCGACAACCCGGACGTCGGCGCAGAATCCCGGAACCTCATCGAGACCGCCTCTCAACGGAACGACTAACCTCGACAGATGATGACATTCAACAGGTGATACCATGCCGAAACCGAACGACCAATTGTACACCCTGAACCTGACCATTGTCGCTCTCGTCGCGCTTGTTGCGATCGTGGGCCTGACCGCGATAGTGCTGCATGGCAAAGGCACCCTCAATCCTGCAGAGCCCGAGCTCCAGGCCGCGGACCAGGTCGGGAGCGCCGTCGCGAGAAGCGGATCCGGCGGCTATCTCGGCCCGCCGGTGCAACAGCCGCCAGCGAGCGAGGAATGCAAGAAGTGTCTCGACACCTGCCAGCCCACGACCGCGACCGGCAGCGGAAGCGGCGGAATGATGCCCCCGACGACCGACTACTGCACGACCTGCCTGAAGCGATGCGGAAGCGCGGACGCCAGCGGCACCGGCAGATGACGGGCGCCCAGACGCGGCAGGCCGACGGCCAAGGTCGCTTCTGAAGCGCCGTTCCGGAGCCTCGAAGGACCTCTCAGCCAATATCTTTTTAAACCACCTTTCTCCTGACGTTCTCTACGTACTTATCATGGGGTGGTGTTATGGCGACAAAGACAGCGGCGAAAGCCGCACCGGCAAAATCTGCACCAGCCGCGGGTAGCGGCGCGAAGGCTGAGAACGCGACGACCTGCGCAGCCTTGAGCTACATCCTCATCGGTATCATCTGGTACTTCGTGGATGAGAAGCTCAAGAAGAACGCCTTCGTGAAGTTCCACGTCAAGCAAGGCCTCGTCCTGCTCATCGCGGGCATCGCCTGGCAGATCGCCTGGGGCATCGTCGGTAGCATCCTGCTCGTCGTGAGCATGTTCGTCCTCGCGCCAATCGTCAGCCTCGGGTTCTATGTCCCCCTGGTGTGGGCAATCATCGGCATCATCAAGGCGGTGAACGGCAAGCAGGCAGAACTCCCTGTCATCGGGAGCTACGCGAAGATCTTCAAATTCTAGGAGGGGATAGGCATGGCAACGAAGAAGAAGGCTGCGGCGCCAGCGGCGGCCCCGGCGGAAGCACCGAAGAAGAACCAGGCATTGGCCATCATCGGGCTCATCCTGAACATCATCGTCCTGCCCGGGCTCGGCAGCCTGATCGGCGGCAAGACCCGGGACGGCGTATGGCAGCTCGTGCTGTTCATCGTCGGCATCCCGCTCTGCCTCGTCCTCATCGGCTTCCCGATGATGCTGGCGGCGTGGATCTGGGGCATCGTGACCGGCGTCAGGATGGTGCAGGAAGCGAATTAAAACCCCCTAAACCCTTTCAGATTCCTTATTTCCCCTTCATTCGAACTCTATCTTCCCGTCGAGATAGACGCCCTTGTCCAGCCGTACCGGGCGCCAGTCGTCCTTGACGAGCGCGGCATCCATCCAGTCGGCGAGCTCCTCAGGATTCCCGATGGTGGCGGAGAGCCCAATCACCTGCAGCTTCGGCAGGAGCGTGCGCATCAGCGTCACCAGGACCTCGAGTGTCGGGCCCCGATGCGGATCGTTCAGCAGGTGCACCTCGTCGAGCACGAGGGTCTTGACGCTGCTCAGCCAGGGCGTGCGATGGCGGAGCAGGCTGTCCAGCTTCTCCGAGGTGGTGATGATGACGTCGTAGCGCGCCAGATAGCTGTCCGCGCTGTCGGTGTCCCCTGACGTCAATGCGATCTTCAGCCCCGGATAGTCTTTCGTGAACTGCTTGTGCTTCTCTGACGCGAGCGCGCGCAGGGGCACGACGTACACCGCCTTGCCCTTGTCGTGCAGCACGGCGTTGAGGGACGCGAGCTCGCCCACCAGGGTCTTGCCGGAGGCTGTCGGCGTGCAGACGAGGAGATTGCGGTCCTTGAACAGCCCTTTCTTGATGGCCTTCGCCTGCGCAGGCCGCAGGGCCGTGAAGCCGCGGCGCCGGAGCGTCGCGTAGACCTTCGGGGGGATGTCCTGCTTGCACCTCTCGATCTCCATCAGCGTCGACGGAACTGCAGCGCGCTTTTATGTTTTTGCCGAAAACGCCATGAGAAGCATTATAAACCCTCCGCCCTTCCTTCAGTCGGTGATAACACCTTGAGCAAACACTTCCAGAAGATCTCCGGGTACAAGGTCGTGTCCAAGTGCCGAAACTGCGGCAAGCGGGTCACCGGCAAGACTGAGACCTACTATTGCGATGACTGTCTCGAG
>CAZSAS010000150.1:0-2805 GCA_964604855.1 uncultured Methanosarcinales archaeon | reverse complement strand
TGATGCTCTTCTCCGTGCTCACCGCGCGCTTGACGATCATGCGGCCTCACCCTTCGGAGCGGTCTTCGCCTTCGTTGCCGTCTTCTCCACCTTTGCGCCTGCCGTTGGGCGGGCGCTACGGGACTGCTTCGGACGGGTGGAGTCTGCGGGCGCCGCTTCAGATTCGACAGGGACTGGTTTCTTCTTCGCCGTCTGCGGCTTCTTCCCCGTGTCGAGGAAGAGCTTGCCGTCGGTCATGGCCTGGATCGCGTCCTTCGTGTAGAGCGTGGCCCGTCCCGGGTGCGTGCCGGGCGCGAGGAGCTCGGCGTTGAGCTCGTGCACGGCGACGACCTCGACGCCGCTGATGTTCGCAGCCGCCTTCCTGAGTGCGACGTCCTTCTCGGCCGTGACGATGAGGAGGCTGGTGGCGCGCCGCGTCTTGCGGCCGCGCATCTTGCCCTTGCCTGCACGCGCGGTCGTCTTGTCGGCGCGTGCCAGCTCGTCCTTGAAGCCGAGGGCGAGCAGGGCCTTCTTCGCCTCGCTCGTCTTGGAGATGCCGATCATGGAGGAATCGAGGAGGAAAGGATAGGAATCTGGGACCTTATGGCCGCGGGCCTTCACCGTCGCGGCATCCACTGTGGCGGAGAGCGCGGAGCGGATGGCCTTGCGGTTCTCGCGCTTGTTCACCTTCTGGTCCCATTGCTTCTCCGCCTTGGGCGGGTGGGCGCGCCTGCCGCCGACGGTGCCGGGGGCGAAAGCGCCGACCATGTACATCCTGGTGCCGCGCCGGCTCAGGATCTTGCGGGGGACGCGGCTCATGCCGAAGCCGTAGCTGCCGCGATACTTCCGCCGGCGTCTCGAGAGCTCCGCGCTGGCGCGCTTGCCCGCTTCCGGGTCTGCGCCGTACGGCTGCCGCGCTGCGGCTTGGAGGGCGTGGACCGCCCTGGTGATGAGGTCCGGCCTGATGGCCTCTGAGAACTGGCGCGGCAACTCGACGTCGCCCTTCCGGGCGCCGGCAGCATCGAGCACCGCGAGCTTCATGCGGCTTCACCCCTAACGCCGGCGACGAGCTCGATGGTCGGGAGGGGCTTCTTCCGCTTGTCGTACAGGCGGACCGCCTTGGTGAGCGTAATCATGCGCTTGGCCGGCCCCTGGATGCTGCCGTTCACGAGGAGGAAATCGTTCTTGACGAGACCGTAGCGCTTGAAGCCCGCTTTCGGGTTGACCTCGGCGGGGTCCTCTCCCATCTTGAAGATGATGTTGTTGTACTGGGTGCGCTGGTGGTAGCCGGTCTGGCCGGCGTGCGCGATCCGGTACATGAAGTGCTGCTGCCCGCTCCAGCCGCCGAGGCTGCCGGGCGTGCGCCTGCCTTTCTCGCTCTTGTGATGGGTGAGCCCGATGCCGAAGCGCTTGACCGCGCCCTGGAAGCCCTTGCCTTTCGTGATGGCATGGCTGTCCACGTAGTCGCCTTCCTGGAAGACCTCGCCGACGCGGATTTCTTTGTTGAGGTGCTCCTCAACCCATCTGAGCTTCTCCTCGTTCGTGCCGCCGAGCCTGCTCTCGAAGATCTCGGGCTTCTTCTTCCCGATGCCGGTCTTGCCCGGCTGGGTGAGGATTGTGACGGTGATGTCCGAGAACTCCTCGGGCTTGATGCCTTTCAGCCCCGCCTCGTCCGTCTTCTTGGTGAAGAGCTTGCGCCAGAGCTGCTTGTCCTTGCCGACGACGATCTCTTTCGCGACGTGCTCGCCATAGGCGTCCTCGGTGTAGAGCCTGACGCTGTAGAGCTTGATGGGCGTCGCTTCCAGGACGGTGGTGGGCAAGCTGATGCTCTCGCCCTTGGTGATGTTCGTCTTGCGCGTGTCGATGGCCATGACGTGGGTCATACCGGCCTTGTAGGCGGGGAAGGCGAGGAGCCCCTTCGCTTTCTCGTCGGTGGTCCAGCCGCGGACGCGGGCGTAGCTGCGCTTGGCGCGCTTCCTGGGCCAGACGCCCATGCTGCCGTGCCTCGGTTGGAGCCGTTTTCCCATGCGTTACCCTCAGTCGTCCAGTTATATGAACAGGCCTTTTGCGGAACAGCGCGCGAGAACCACGTGGTGCGGTACTGGGAAGCGCCTCCTTCTCAGGCCTTGTGCTGGGGGCCCCGGTGGAGCCCTTCAGCGGTACTTACCCTTTCGGGAACTCGCGAGAATAATGGGCTGTTTATAAAGCTATAGGTTGAGACGGAAGACGCGGAATAGTGCCCTTATGGAAAAGAATTAGATGGTGGCAACTATACATTCAAGAACACGCTTTTCGTGTCTCGCTAAGAGAATACTTCTTGCCCGCTCTCTCGAAGGCATGAGTCCACCATCGATACGGTTCTTGATGTTCAACAGGCGCACTATACCTGATCGGCGGAGCTATCGGCGGTTCTGAGATGCAGAGATACGCCCGCTCAGGGGGCTCCGTCACTGGCAAGAGGAAAGCCCCTGTCAATAAAAGTGTGCGTCCCAACATTCTCATATAAAGGCTTTACAAAACTAAAAATATAAGGTTTTCTTCCCTGCCGTTGGAAGATTTACGGGATCGCTCATGAAGAGATGGGCTTGGGTAGTAGGAGGTTTTGCAGTAGGTGCAGCCATAGGCACTATCGGCCCAATGGTGCTTTTAGAGAAACCGATCAACGCCCCCGAAGTCGATGTACACTTGGAAAAGGAGGTCATGGAGCGAGATGTCCAAATCAGGGCTTTTCTCGAAGCCACCCGTCTTGAAGAACGGCTCTTGCGAGAGAGGGGGCCTGATTTCACAGAGTTTGATGTTTTCGGACACACCGTCAAAGGAACAGCA
>CAZSAS010000149.1:0-2831 GCA_964604855.1 uncultured Methanosarcinales archaeon | reverse complement strand
AGGGACATGAGCGATTGCGACACCTACAATCGCTGGAACGAGTCGGATCCTGAGCCGGAAGAAGAGGATTTCTTCAAGGAAGTCGTCGCCAACAGCTTCAAGAAGAAGGAGCGTTGGAAGCGCGATGAGCAGCCCGCGCAAAAGGGCGATGCCTGAAGGTTTTCCTGCACTTTCGTAACCTTTCCGGCTGCGAATTTCTATATACTTCGTTGCCCATCCCCCGTCCAGGAAGAAAGGGAAGGAGGGGATCACGATGGGACGGGAAGTCAGCCAACACGCGACCTACTTCCTGCAGCGAGATGACTGCCACCGCCTCGATGATTTCTTCGAGGAAGTGGTGGCGAACAGCCTCGCCGCGACAAAGCCTCGGCGGCCGCCGCTCGCGCTCATCTAAACCTCTGCGGACACGCAAACCCAGGGGGCGTCCTCGCCTTGCTGCCCAGACGAGCTGGGCGCAAAGCATAAAAGGACGCCCCACCCTCTCCTCGCCATGGCGAAATGCGACCTGTGCAAACAGAAGCTCGGCACCACCTTTCTCAACAAGTCGCTCGGCACTGTCATCAAGGACGCCAAGGGCAAGCAGCACTGGGTCTGCAAGGCGTGCCAGAAAGGCAAGAGCAAAGACGAATTGCTCAAGGCGCTCTAGAACTCTCCCTCTAGTATCGCTCCTCTAGAACTTCTCTTCGTGAACGATCACGTCGTAGCCCCGTCGCGGCAGCCGCGGCAAGAGCTCTTTCGCGCGGTAGCCCATGCTGATGAGCATCACGATCTCGAACTCGTCAGGGATCTTGAAGGCTGCGCGCACCTGCTTCTCGTCGAAGCCTTCCATCGCGCCAGTGTCGATGCCCAGGGACGTGGCCGCGAGCATGAGCTGCTGGCAGGCGAGCACCGTGCTGCGCATCGTCCAGATGCGCCGCTCCTCGGCGTCCATCGCCGCGACCGTCTTGCCGATGTTCGCCTTCATCCCCACCGCAGTCTGCTCGTCGAAGTACCCGTTCTTGACGAAGCCCTGCAGGACCTCATCGCCGTGCGCGAGCGGATTCCGATTCCCGAGGACGATCACCATGGCGCTCGACGACAGGACCTGGGGCTGCGGACACCCGTTCTCATGGAGCTTCCGCTTGCTCTCCGGCTTCTGGAGCAGGAGGAACTCCCAAGGCTGCAGATTGTACGCGCTCGGCGCGAGGCCGGTGAGGCGGAAGAGCTCCCGCAGGGTCTTCTCGGGGATCCGCATGCCTTCCTTGTAATAGCGATGGCTGCGCCGTTCCTCGAACATCTCTTTTGATTCCGTGACTTTCGATTCCATGAAGCTCACCTAAGCCGGGAAAGGCGTCGCTTTTCTTATTGGTTTGCTTTGACCCCTCAAGCCCTGCTCTTCCAGCTGTCGCCGGATGGTGGAATAATGGCCGCCCAGGCCCTGATCGAGGAGACGCGTCCAGGTCTCCCGGAAGGCCGAAGCATGCACCGCCAGGTCAGGATGGCAACGGGCCTCCTTCTCCAAGGAATAGCATCGGCGGGCACGACCGACAGCATCATCTTGAAGCCCTGCACGCACCCGGTCATGGCCGATCAGCCGTCGCTCGAAAGGGAGATGTTCGAGGCCGAGGCCAGGGATGTAGAGCACGTACCCGTCACGGAAAGCCTCGATGACGAGGCCGACCGGACCGTAATGGTTCCCGACGTGGACGAGATCGAGCCAGGGCGTGAAGCCGTCCAGGTTACAGCGCATGACCGTCGGAAATGAGAAAGCATAAAAAAGGCTTGCGGTCTCTCAGGCAGCACCGCCTCTGTAGCTCAGCGGTAGAGCGGCTGCCTCGTAAGCAGCAGGTCGGGAGTTCAAATCTCCCCGGAGGCTTCCCGCAATACATTCTTGCAATACATTTATATGAGCGGCTTCGTTGCGCTCTCCTGAACAGGGTGATATTCATGGGAACGAAGGGAGCGGAAATCGTGGAGATGGACGTCAAGAAGCTCATCGAGATGCTCAACAAGGCGCTCGCTGACGAGTGGCTCGCCTACTACCAGTACTGGGTCGGCGCGCTGGTGGCAAAGGGACCGATGCGCTCCGCGGTGCAGGCGGAACTGGCGGAGCACGCGAATGAGGAGCTGGGGCACGCGAAGATGCTCGCCGACCGTATCATCGAGCTCGGCGGCGTCCCAATCCTCGACCCGAAGGAGTTCCAGGCCGCGAGCAACTGCGGCTACGACGCGCCGAAGGACGGGCATGTCAAGAAGCTCTTGGCGCAGAACATCAAAGGGGAGCAGTGCGCCATCGAGGTCTACAACAAGATGCTCAAGCAGATCATGCTCGGCAAGGACCCTATCACCTTCCACCTGATCAGGAAGATCCTGCAGGATGAGGTGAAGCACGAGCAGGACCTCCAGGACCTCCTCGAGGATATAGAGCTCTCCTGAGCAGGAGCTCTTTCTCCTGCTCCCTTCTCCCTCCCTTTTTCCCCCTTCTCCTCTCTTTCCCCTCTAATGCACTGGACGAGATCTTGCGCTAAGCGGCGATCTTCAGGCAACCCCCCCGCACCTTGCAGAGGCGCCACCGCGTCCAGAAGATCGCGATGACGACGCTGACGCAGCCGGCCATAATCATCGCGACGATGACACTGACCGGGCCGTAGCCCAGGACTTCTGTGAAGATCCACGCGATCGGCACTGCCAGGATGACGAGGCGCACGCCGGTGATGACGAGGCTCGCGAAGCCGTTGCGGTGATTGCCGAGTGGATCCGCGTTGCTGAGGATCGACTTGAATGACGGGCTCCGGGGCTCAGGCTAGACTCAGAGTCGCTGAGGACGCACTATTCATCGAAGGTGTCGAGTC
>CAZSAS010000148.1:0-2857 GCA_964604855.1 uncultured Methanosarcinales archaeon | reverse complement strand
AGAAGCTTCGCGCTTGGCGTTTGAAGGCTGCCGAGGAGCAAGCCGCGAAATTGGCAGACGAGAAGAGGGAGACCGCGAGGAAAGCGGCCAAGAAGAAAGCGGCCAAGAAGACCGCAAAGAAGAATGTTGCGAAGAGGCCGATGAAGAAGGCAGCCAAGCGCACGCCCGCCAAGAAGAACGCAGCGAAGAAGAAAACGTCGACGAAGGCCGCCAAGAAGGGAATCATGAAGAAAACGGCCAGACGCAAGACTGCCGGGAAGAAATAATCGTCTTTTTCTCCACCCATCCCTTCATCATTTTTCCCGTTCACTCATCATCCTTCACTGACGTGTTCTACATCTGCACCGGCGCCTGGATGCCGAGAAGGGTGAGGCTCTTCTGCAGCACGGCGCGGGTCGCGTCGACGAGCAGGGCGCGCGCGACCTCTTCCGGCGAGCCGACCACCTGGCACTCGTGGTAGAACTTGTTGAACGTCTTGGCGAGCTCGAGCGCGTATTTCGCGAGCTGTTCGGGGTAGAGGGCCTCGGCGACGCCCATGACGACGTTAGGGAAGGCGCCGAGCTTCCTCACGAGCCGGTACTCGGGCTCGCTCGTCGTCCGGGAGAAATCGGCCTTTCCCGTCGCCGGCAGCTTCCCGAGCTTCTTCAGGATGCTATTGCAGCGCGCATGCGTGTACTGGATGTAAGGCCCGGTGTCACCCTCGAAGTCGCACACCTTCGCCGCGTCGAAGACGATGATCTTGTTGTGATCGCGATGGATCATCTCAAACTTGAGCGCGCAGACTCCGACGGCCGTGACCACCTCGGCCACTTGCGCATCGCTCCAGTCCTCGTGCCGCTTCCGGATCTCCCGCTCGGTGAAGGCGAAGACCTCGTCGCGGACGTCGCTGTACAGGATGTTCTGCCCGGTGCGCGAGCTCATCTTGCCCTCCGGCAGGCGGACCATCTCGAAAGCGAGGTGGAAGCACCTGTGCGCCTGCTTGAATCCCCACAGCTCCAGGGTCTTGAAGAGCTGCCGGAAATAGAGCTCCTGGTCCTTGCCCACGACGTGGATGGAGCGATCGATCTTGTACTTCCTGAACTTCTCCTCGGCGAGCGACAGGTCCTTCGCGCTGTACAATGGCGTCCCGTCGTCCCGGAGCAGGACCCAGGTGCCGAGCCCTTCCTTCTCGAGGTCCACGATGATGGCGCCGTCGCTCTCTTTCGCGACGCCCTTCTTGACCAGCTCTGCGCTCGCTTGCTTTGCGCGGCCTTCCATCGCGCGTTCCCAGAACCAATAGTCGAAGTGCGCCCCCAGTTCGGCATAGATGCGTTCGAACTCGTCGATGCTCCACTGTCGCGTCCGCTTCCACAGGTCCATGAGCTCCTCATCCTCGCCTTTGTCGAGGACGCGGTTGAGCGCTCGCACGTCCTCCTCGAGCGCGGGATTCTCGGCCAGGCGCTTGACCGCTTCGACGTAGAAGGAAGCGAGCCACTTGCCCAGCGCGCCTTTCTCCTCCGGCGGCTGTTCCCCGTCGTGGAATGACCGGTAGCACCAGAGCCATTTCGCCACGTGCATGCCCGTGTCCCCGCTGTAGTTGGTCTGCACGACCTCGTAGCCCGCATGCCGCAGGATCCGCGACAGGGCCTCGCCGATGCTCGTGCCGCGGAGATGGCCGACGTGGAAGGCCTTGTGGCTGTTCGGCTGGCTGTACTCCACCATGACCCTGTCCTTTTGCTTCTTGCCGGCGCCGTAGGCCTCTCCTTTCCCGGCGATATCCGTGACGGTCTGCCGCACGACGAGCTCCTTGTCGAGGAAGAGGTTGAGATAGGAGCCGGTCGCCGTCGCCTTCGCGACGAGCGCGTCGGCGGTGACCTTCGCCGCGAATTCCTTGGCGATGGTCGGCGGCGCCCGTTTCGCCTCCTTGGCGAAGGGGAAGCATGGCAGGGCGTAATCCCCCATCGCGTCGTCTGGCGGGATTTCCAGGAGTTCGATGACGCGTCCCTCCTCCACTGGCAGTTCCTGCGCCAGCTTCGCGGCCAATCGTGCCCGGAAATCCATGCTTCCCTCGACTCGCGCGACGTTAATAAAGCTTGCGGACCGCGGCTTTTATATAGTCCTACTCGTCGTCTCGCGGGATGGCCTTGGTGCACACCTCCCGACGACTCGTGAGAGTGTACAGTTCGCTCTTCAACCTCGAGATCGGGCTCGCTGGCTTCATCGGGGCCTTCCTCGTCCTGGTCATCAACTGGGCAGGGACGGGCTATATCGCCTGGCACGCCGCCCTGTTCAAGCTTGCCGTGAGCACGGGCTTCAATCTCGTGTTCCCCAAGGTCTGCGAGCACGTCACTCGCAGGGTGCACGGATGGTGGCGACGGCAGCTCTGGGCGAATATCGTGCCGAACACCGCCGCGTCGCTCGTACTCCTCTCGGCTTACCTCTTGCTCGGCATCCCCCGTCCCCTATTGAGCGTCTGGCCGTTCTGGCTCATCGCGATGGTCAACTTCACCCAGATCGTGAAGTACAGCAAGGACGGCTACGAGCCCGGCTTCTTCGACATCGTCCACGGCTTGTGGGAGGACTTGCGAGGCATCCGCTCGTTCATCGCGGGCAAGCGGTAGGCTTTTATGCCCGGGACTATTCTCGGCCTGCCAAGTGATGCCTCATGCTGCACGAAGCCGCAAGCGCCAGCATCGACGACGTGCTCGGGACGGCGCCTTCTCCGGCCGCGCTTCAGCGAGCGGCTGAAGAGCCTTCCGCTGCCTCCGTATCCCCTGCCTATGCCTGGCACCGTCGCCTCCTCTTGCCCGCCGCGTATCTCGTGGTGAACGCCGCAGGCTCTGTCGGGCTGCTCGATTGGGCGGGCAGCGGCATGGAC
>CAZSAS010000147.1:0-2864 GCA_964604855.1 uncultured Methanosarcinales archaeon | reverse complement strand
AGTGCGAGCTGGCGAGCCTGATCGCCTGGTAGGCCACGAAGAAGGACAACAGGATGCCTGCCGCAGGGTATGCCCACAGCTTCTTGTACCACAGCCCGGCGAACAATCCGGCCTTGATCGCTCCATGGATTAGGAGGTAGATTGCCGCAAACGACAGGCCGCTCGCGGACATGGCTTGAGACGCATGGACGAAATAATTGGCGATGAGGTCCGTTGGGTCCTCCACGAGCTCGTGCCGGAAGATTGCCTGCACGAACGCCGCCACAGATCCGGAATTTATGAGCATGAGCACGACGCCGCCGACCATCTCAAGGGCCCCGTCGACGCCTTTTATGGCTATCCCTATCAGGAAGACGTCGTGCAACGCCGTTTCCCTATTCTTGAACAGCATGATGAAGGGATGTCGCCCGGTCCATATAAAAGCGTCCCTTCTCCGTCTTTCGGGTGCGGATCCGTTGGACGCCGTCGCGGGAAAGACCCGGAAAGCGGCGCACCAGGCGTCCGCAGAAGCGATTATTCTTGTCGGCGCAATCGAAAATATTCTGGTAGCCGGACAGGTGTCAGCGCCAGTCGCCGTGCACGCGGCATCAGCTCAACGCCGACGTTTTCGAGGACGACGCCAACCTTATCCTTGAGCATTTCCAGAATGCCCGCGTCTTCCTCGTCCGTCTCGCTCACATGCGGGCCAAGCGAGAGTCCCGCGCTATTGTATCCCTGAAGCGCGAGTCCGCACTCATAGATCCTGTTCGCGAGAGAGGTGTATGCCCAATCGGCGAGCGCGCGGATTCCCAGCATATCCCGCGGAACAGGCTTCCAGACATATAAAAGTTGTTCCGCGCACTACAGGCGATTCATGACGTTTCGTAGGGGAGCGCCCGGGCGCAGTCCGCGACGGGAAATGCCCTCTACCTCAAGACGCATCCCGGCCATCCTCCTTGATGATTCGGATTGTCAATCTTCCAGAATGCGCGCGCCCTGCGAGCCGAAGCTCAGATCCGGCTCTTCACGCTGTTCCGCGCGCCGCAGGCCTGGCAGGTCATCATGATGACGCCTGCCTCCTTGCTCAACTTGGTCTCGGGCTTGCCGCACGCCGGGCAGAAGACGAACTCGTCCGCGTACTGGCTTATCTTCTCGTTGATCTTCGCCGCGGGCAGTTTCGAGCCGAAGATGACCGCCTGCTTGATGATCTCGCCCGGCGTCGCCAGCTCCTTCTGCACGTACTTCAGCAGGTGCTCCGGCTTGCGGTCGAGCGTCTTGGCGATGTCGAACCAGTTGTTGATGACTGTCTTGACGCCCTGGATGTGCCCCTTCGCCTTCGGGACCTCGAAACGCGTCCCGTCCTCGACGTCATCAGGGAGCTGTTCCTTCGCGCGCGCCAAGAGCTTCTCGTACTCCATCACCGGCAGAACCAAGGGGAGTTTTTTAAAGCTTTGGCCTCCACCCCCCCGCATGACGAAAGAGGCGCGCTCCGCGCCAGCGGGGTCCGGTACGGACAGCTCGTGGTACGAGATCGTCGGCACGAGCCACATCGCCAGCCAGGCGGTGCGCCGCGTCAAGGCGGCATTCGCGGACTTCGTGCCCGACGTCGTCGCGCTCGAGCTCGACCAGGGACGCCTCGCCGCCCTGCTCGCGGACGCCAAGCCCCGCCACGGGCCGGGCATGATACGCATCGTCGGCGTGCGCGGCTACCTCTTCGCGCTCCTCGCGTCCTGGCTGCAGCGCCGGCTCGGGCGTATCGTGAACATGACGCCCGGCGTCGACATGCTCGCCGCGTTCAAGGAGGCGCACCGCGCGCAGAAGCGAGTGCTGCTCATCGACCAGGACATCCGGCGCACGCTCCGTAGGCTGAGCAAGGCCTTGGGGTGGCGCGAGCTGCGCCAGGCGCTCGCGGACGCGTGGAACGGGATCCTCGGGCGCGAGACGGTCAGGTTCGACCTGCGCGGCGTGCCCAGCGAGGCGCTCGTCGCCCGTCTGCTCGGCGAGTTCCGGCGACGCTATCCCCGCCCGTACAAGGTGCTGGTCGAGGAGCGCAACAGGCACATGGCGCGGGCGCTGCTCGCCTATCACGAACGCTTCCCTGAGCAGAAGGTGCTCGTCGTGGTCGGCGCTGGGCACAAGGCCGGCATGAAGGAATTGCTGGAGCGCGGCACCGCGGCCTCTCACCCGTCCTCCGGCGCGGGCGCGATCGGCGTCTCGCGCTCATGACTTCGCTGCGCTCCGTCCTGCCCTGCGCTGACAGGGATGCCAAGGCGGTGCCGCCGCAACAACAACCTATTTAAAAGGCGTTCTTCAGGAGAGCATGCATGGGCACGTATGGCTACAACCTGAAACGGTACTTCAAGATATCGTCGAAGGAGTGGATGAGCGTCCTGCTCGCGGCCTTCGCGGCCGGCTTCATCCTGAGCTATAACAACTGGGGCGGTGAGACCTTCAACCTCATGGCGGGCGTCACGAATCTCGTCCTCGACACGGTCGGCGCCTTCCTCATGATCACGGTGCACGTCTCAGCGAACAAGGCGGTGGGGGTGTTCTACGGCGTCTGGAGCGACTATGAGCGCTACGGCCTCGGGCTCCTCGTCGGAGTGTTCATCAGCTTCCTCACCTTCGGCCTCATCCCGATCTGGACGACGGGTTACTTCCGCTACAAGGCCATCCCGAACGTGCGCCTCGGCAAGTTTCGCGCCACCCTGGTGAAGCCTTGGGAGGAAGGACTCGTGACCGCGGGCACGGTTTTCGCTAACCTCCTCATCACCATCCCCCTGGGCGTGCTGTACAACCTGACCGGCATCGGCTTCTTCATGACCCTCACCTGGATCAGCCTCCTCATCGCGCTCTACGCCATGATCCCGCTGCCGCTCGTGCAG
>CAZSAS010000146.1:0-2887 GCA_964604855.1 uncultured Methanosarcinales archaeon | reverse complement strand
AATATTTTCTATAAAGAAAAGAATAAGAGCTGTTTGCGCCCGGACTCATGACGATCCCTCCACGACCAGCGTCCGCCGCCCCGCGGGCTGCGACGCCCAGTCTCGCGGCGGCTCCAAGGGCTCGAAGCCGAACAGCGACGAGAACTCGGGAACGAGCTCGGGCAGGGTGAGTGAGAGCCAGCTCCTGACATGCATGAGGTAGCAGTAGCTGCAGACACCCATCGGGCTTCCGCACTTGATGCAATGCGTGACGCCGTGCCGCACGAGGATGTCCTCAGTCACGTCCGCCAGATCCCGCAGCGCCGTCGCCGGCACTGCGCGTTCCGCTAACCAGGTCGCCACTTGCCGAGCGAGGCACTCACCGCACAGGGGTTGGGTGATCACCTCGTCGCATACGACACATGCCGGCATTCCTTTCACCTCCGATGCCGCGCGTGCCGGGCCGTGGTGTCCTTACAGAAGTCGAAGCGTGCTGCCGACCTCCGCAGGAACGGGGTCTCAGCACGCACGCTTAACGCAGAGCGTACCGTAGAACATGACAATATTCCTCAGTACATGCCACTGCGTCATGCGCCGGTATGACGCCCGCTCATTTATAAGAATGACGACCGAAAAGCCAGTTCTCTCCCTGGAAAATGACCGATTCCGGCACAACTGTTATTAATCACGCAGCCACCGCCGCCCTCATGGTCACGGTCTTCATCGAACGCGAGCGCCGGGAGCTCGAGCAGGACTTCTCCGGCAGGATCAGCGAGCTCCTCGAGCTCCTGAAAGTGAACAAGGAGACCGTCGTCGTGGTCAAGAACGGCGAGGTCGTGAGCGAGCAGGAACGCTGCGGCGAAGGTGACGAGCTCAAGCTGCTCAGCGTCATCAGCGGCGGGTGACCCCCTACTTAGTCTGCGCTGGCTTCGGCCGCTGCGCCAGCGACCAGAGCGCGTACACCACGACGGGCGCGGCGAGGAAGAGCAGCAGGTTCAGCGCGGCCTGGGAGAACGAGACGCAGCCGCAGAAGCACTGCACGTAGGGCATGACGAGCGGCCAGTGCACGCAGCTCGCGCCCGGGATGCAGTCGCACGACCGCAGGATCCCGTCGTTGTACAGCCACCACAGCGCAGCGGCGAGAAGCGTGACGATCACCTTCGCTTTTCCCGGTCGGAAGTCCATGGTGTGGCGTGAGACGCTCTTTCTTATTAAGGCTTCGGACTTCCACCGGAAAAGCTGGGGGCCTGCCGTCTCCACCGCCACATTCCATATAAACAAAACTCGATTCCCCTCTGCTTCGCATGGAGCTCTCGCAGCAGATCCAAGGATTCCAGGACTTCTTCCAAGAGGAATACTACGACGAGCTGCTCGAACGGGCGCGCACCGGGCAGCACCACCTCGCTATCGAATTTAACGCGCTCGCGCGCTTCAACCCGGACCTGGCCGACCTGCTCCTCGACCAGCCCGAGGAAGTCCTGAAGGCTGCAGAGATGAGCCTGAAGAGCTTCGACCTGCCGCTCGACGGGAAAGAATTCTTCATCCGCGTCAAAAACTTACCAAAAACGCAACAATTCATGGTGCGCGACGTGCGCGCGCAGCACCTCGGCAAGTTCCTCGAGATGGAAGGTATCGTCCGGCAGAAGAGCGACGTCCGGCCGCAAGTCACCTCTGCCCGGTTCGAATGCCCGAGCTGCGGCAACATCATCCCCGTCCTGCAGCTCGACCAGAAGTTCCGCGAACCATCGAGATGCGGCTGCGGCAGGAAGGGCAAGTTCCGGCTGCTCGACAAGAAGATGGTGGACGCGCAGAAGATCGTCCTCGAAGAGGCGCCGGAAGACCTCGACGGCGGCGAGCAGCCGAAGCGGCTCAACATCTTCCTCAAGAACGACCTCGTCAGCCCGATGACCGATAAACTCACCAATCCGGGTGCACGCATCGGGGTTGTCGGCGTCGTCAAAGAAGTGCCGATCGTGCTCCAACAAGGCGGTACGAGCGTCCGCTTCGACCTCATGGTCGACGCGAACTACGCAGAACCGAAACAAGAAGACTACACGCAAATCAACATCGATGAAGACGAAGAGCAAGAGATCCTGAAACTCGGAAACGACCCTCGCGTATTCGCCAAGCTTGTCGACAGTATCGCACCGAGCATCTACGGCCATGAAAAAGTGAAGGAAGCGCTCGTCTTGCAACAATTTGGCGGGGTGACGAAGAGCCGTGGAGAGGGCGACGTCAAGACGCGTGGCGACATCCACGTCCTCCTCATCGGGGACCCTGGTGCGGGCAAATCCGTCTTGCTGAAACGCATCAGCTACATCGCACCGAAATCACGCTTTGTCTCAGGAAAAGGTGCAAGCGGAGCGGGACTCACCGCGTCCGTCGTCAAGGACGAATTCCTCAAAGGCTGGGCCTTAGAAGCGGGCGCGCTCGTTCTCGCAAACAAAGGCATCGCCTGTCTTGACGAGCTGGACAAGATGGCGCCGGAAGACCGGAGCGCGATGCACGAAGCGCTCGAACAGCAGACCGTCACCATCAGCAAGGCCAATATCCAAGCAACCCTGCGCTCAGAAACCACGGTGCTCGCCGCCGCCAACCCGAAATTCGGCCGGTTCGACCCGTACGAGCTGCTGGCCAAGCAGATCGACCTCCCGAGCACGCTGATCAACCGCTTCGACCTCATCTTCCCCATCCGCGACCTGCCAGACAGAGAAAAAGATGAAAAACTCGCGAGCTTCGTTCTCAAACTCCACCAAGAAGGCAAGGCGCGGGAAGGGGATATCGATCCGAAGTTCTTGCGAAAATACATCAGCTATGCCAAACAACGAATCAAACCAAAAATTACGGAAGAAGCATTGCAAGAAATCAAGACTTACTACATGAAAATGCGTTCGAGTGGCGGAGAAGG
>CAZSAS010000145.1:0-2888 GCA_964604855.1 uncultured Methanosarcinales archaeon | reverse complement strand
CGACCTGTACAAGAAGACCTACAAGCTCAGCGAGAAGTTCAACAAG
This sequence comes from uncultured Methanosarcinales archaeon, assembly GCA_964604855.1. GTDB lineage: Archaea > Nanobdellota > Nanobdellia > Woesearchaeales > UBA525 > UBA153. Next base: position 2,842 of record CAZSAS010000145.1, on the reverse strand, counting down.
AACATGATGCGCATCGGCCTGATGTGGCTCCAGGAACTGCGGAAGCCGCCGCGAGAGTTCATCATGAAGAAATAGGCCTGACGCCCATCCATAAACCTCAGCATCCGAAAAAGAGGACCTTCCCAGGAAGAAGAGGTGAGAACAGCACAGCATCACGGCGCCTCGCCGCACGTCAGGTGGCATCAACGGTGGATCTCGGCTAAGGCGCCATTTCCCATTCACGACCAGCACACTCACACTCCCGGGCGGACATCGCAATTCTCTTGCGACAACCCACCCTCCCACCCTCCACACGCCCGGGAGCTTCTTTTTCCTTTTCGGTTTCTTTTCTCCAATACCCTAAAAAAGAACTGTGGAATAAGATGATTTTTGGAATAAGATGATTTTTGGAATAAGATGATTATAGAATAAGGATAAAAAAGAGACTCACAGCTTCCCCTTGCACTTCTCGCAGGTCTTGCGTCCGCGAGGGTTCTTGTGGCCGCAGTGCTTGCACTTCTTCTTCGTGCCGAGGAAGAAGAGCAAGAGGAGGATGACGAGGATGATCGCGGCGTAGAGCGCGATGCCACCCACGGCGAGGCCGCCGCCGAACTCGAGCGCGAAGGTCCGCTCGGCCACCTTGATGAGCGCGTTCTCGCGCTGGCCGTAGAACGCGCGCACCCTGATCTGTGGGTTCTCCGTGAAGTCCGCCTCCACCATCTCGACAGTGACCGTGGCGGTCGCTTCGCCGCCGGCCGGGATGAAGACGACATCGTCGGCAGCGGCCGTGACATACTCGCCGTTGATGAGCAGGTCGACGAGCTCGGGCCGGACATAGGCGTCGACGTCGCCGGTGTTCTTCAGGGTGACGATGAAATGCCCCCTGCCCTTGTCGTAGTAGAGCCCGGTGATGTTGACAGCGCTGTCGTCCAGGACCTCGATGAAGCGTATGGGGAACTGGGCCTGGAGGGCCTGGTCGAGACTTTTCGGCCCCTCGCCGTAGATGGTGAAGATCTCGCCCGTGTAGTCGCCGTCGGCCAGGAAGAGGGGATCGCCCCCCGCGTCGTTGGTGTACACGACCGTCTTGAACGCGCCCTTGTCGAGGAACAGGGGGTCGTTGTCGCCGAGGACGATGTTTTGCCCCCCGCCGGTGATGGTAATCGTGCTCTTGAAGAACAAGGCCTGGTCCTGCGGGTTCCTGTACGTCACCTCGAGGGAACGCGTCGCCTTGTTGTACACGACGCTGGAGATCTCGAGGCTCACTTGGTAGCTCGGCATGGGGAACCGGTCGAGGTCCTCGACCTGGCTGATTGCGCCGGTCGGGACGCGCGCGCCCTGCGCGAACTTGACGAACACGCTGATACCCAGCTGCCGCCTGACGAAGGTGGCGACGCCGATGAGCTCGTTCCCGATCAGGATGCCGACGTTGATGTCGTGGCTCTTGATGTACTCCCTCGCCGCGTCCGGCACGTTGGTCCGGCCGATGAAGATGACGGGGTCTGCCCCCGAGAGCAGGCTCGATTCGATGAACTCACCGTTGGTGAGGATGACCTGGCTCACATCGGCGTATTTCCTGTACCTGTCCACCATGGCGAGGTTGTTGCTGAAACGGTCGCCTTCGTTGATCGTCTCGGGGTTGAACGGGGCGAGCGCGTCCTTGACCTCGCGGTCGAGCTGGCCGAAGAGGATGACACTGCTCACCGTCCGGCTGTTCAGGAAGCTGACCACGTCGTCGATGTTCCGCCTGTCCGCGAAGAGGACGTAGCTGTGGCTCACCACAGCATAGGGCGCCGCGCTGATCGCGTTGTAGCCGTAGACAGGGTCGATGACGATGAACCTCGTGATGTTCGTGAGGCGCTCGGCCAGGTCGAGGTTCGCGTTGCGCGTGACGAGCTCGGTGGCGTTGTCGTACCCGCGCGCCTTGAGGAAGCTCTCGTAGCCGACGAAGTAGGGCTGCTGCCTGCTCGAGACGACGAACAGGCTCTTCTCGTCCGTGCTGATGCTGTAGAGGAGGATGCTCGCGTGCTTCTGGCTCACGAGGAAGTTGCCAGGGACACCCTCCAGGTTGGCGTAGAGGAGGCCGCTGTAGACGTCGTGCCAGTCCTGGCTGTTCACGATGACCCGGTCGATGGCGAGGGCTTGGGGGACGAGGGCGAGGGCCAGGAGGCCGAGGACGACGAGTAACGAGAAGCGCGCCCTCATCGCTCACTCACTCCTCCGTTCGACCTCATCCGCAATACACCCACTCACCGGGAGGAAAAACGGCACGAGTGGCTATATAAAGATTGCGATTGAAAAAAAGAGGCTTCCGTGAGGAGAATTCCCGCGGAGCGTCACCCCGCTAGCTCGGCCTGGAAGACGATGGTGCCGTTGCAGATGCCGAAGGGGTTGGGCGGGACGTAGAGCTGCCAGTAGGTCGTGTTGGTCTTGAGCTGGCCGGTCGCGTTCTGCTTCTCGATGCTCATGTTGATCTGCTGGAAGGTCGAGGACAGGGGCACCTTGTCGACGAAGCCGTGGCTCTGGTTAATGCTGAAGCGCTCCCACCCTATCGAGATGTTCCCCTGACTGCAGACAAAGCTGAGCCCGTCGCCCTCGGTCTGGCCGTAGCCCTTCACGCTGATGTTGATCGGGAGGTTCCCGATGTTCGTCAGATCGGCCGTCTCGTTGGCGCTCGTGTCGCTCACGCTGAGGTTGCCGTAATCGATGAGCGTCGGCGAGACGTTCAGGGCGAGCAACGCGCTCACCGTGGTCGTGTTCTCTCTCGAGTCGTTGTAGCTCCGGTTGTCATAGGTGCTCGCGTTGCAGGTCCACGTGCCGTTCAGCGCATAGTAGTACACCTCGAAGCCGCAGGTGAAGTTCTTCC
>CAZSAS010000144.1:2202-2895 GCA_964604855.1 uncultured Methanosarcinales archaeon | reverse complement strand
ACGAGCAAGGCTGCGGAACGGCTGTTCAGAAAAGCTCCGAACCCGAAAAAACTCCTCGCCCTCCCAGCGAAAGAGATCGAGAAGCTCATCTATCCGGCCGGCTTCTACAAGACCAAGGCCAAGACCATCAAGGACGTCACGAGGATAATCGAGGAGGAGTATGGCGGTCGGGTGCCTGATGAGATTGACGAATTGGTGAAGCTGAAAGGCGTCGGCCGGAAGACGGCCAACCTTGTCCTCATCGAGGGCTACCGCAAGGAGGCGATGTGCGTCGACACGCACGTCCATCGCATCAGCAACCGGTTCGGCTACGTGGAGACGAGGACGCCGGACGAGACCGAGATGGCGCTCCGCGACAAGCTGCCCCGGAAGTTCTGGAAGGGCTACAACGAGCTGCTGGTGACGTTCGGCCAGAACCACTGTGCGCCCCTCTCTCCAAGATGCTCGACCTGCCCGGTCAGCAGGTTCTGCGCGCGCGTCGGCGTGACGAAACACAGATAGCTTTAAAAATCATCTGTTCGTCTTCTTTCGCAGACGGGCCCTTAGTCTAGTGGCTATGACGTCGCCTTCACACGGCGGAGGTCGCCGGTTCGAGTCCGGCAGGGCCCATGTTCATGCCTTCTCGCCTCCATCGCCACGAAGGCCGCAGTTAAAAGTAACTACTACTAAGTAATCAAAATAAAAAGTATTATA
>CAZSAS010000144.1:0-2192 GCA_964604855.1 uncultured Methanosarcinales archaeon | reverse complement strand
TTTCTCTCAGAATTTTACTTTCATGAGATGACCGTATGGACGTAGAGACCATCGACGATGTGCTGCAGACGACGGTCCTGCCGGAAACAGCAGAGCGCGCTCTCCGTGATGGAGCTCGTGAGGACGCTCTCACGGTCTTGATGGCGCCTGGTTTTGGCTCCCGTTCTCCGAAGGTTGGGAGGATGGTTGAGGTCCAGAAGGCTTTCTCTGAGCGAGGGGTCGATGTTTCTGTCGCTTCTTTCTTGTACCGGAGCCATTCGAGTGACAGGATGCGTGGCTTTTCGTCCGATGCGAATGACTTCTCTGCTGTGGTGGATTCTCTTGTTGAGAGAGGGCATGATCACCTCCTCCTCGTCGGAGTCTGCTATGGTGCCTTTGTCATCAGCCAATATCTTGCCAGGACGAAAGGACCTTCCTTTCAGGGCTCGGTTTCTCCGGTTGAGATGGCGATCATGTTAGAGCCGTATTTGGGGCTGGAGACGCTCAGAAAACCGCTGAGAAAAACGGCCAATCTCCTATCAAGATTCGTGCATCATGGTCTGTCTTCATTTCCCATAGGAAGGCGATTCGACGGCAGGAAAAGCTATCTGGATGTGGGGGAACTCTTAGAGGTCTCGAATGCGCAGATAGAGATGGACTGCTGCGAGACTCCCATGCTTGTGATCTATGGTGGGGCCCATTCCTTCTTCGACCCTTCATATGCAAAGAGATTCTTTAACGGCTGTGATGCGAAATTTGAAAAGGTCGATGCTAAACATCTCAAGAAAGGGTTTGATTCAGCGTACGAGTTCGCCTGCGAATTCATAGATTCTGTCAGGGGAAGAACCCCGCGGCCTGCATACTCGGGAAGCGCTCTCTAGCAGAAGACATATAAGCGCTTCCCGCTTCGCCCGGCGCGGTGATGGCGATGAAGCATCTCGGGGACAGTTACGTCAAGGAGTTCTCCACGCGCGTGAAGTCCGTCACGGACGGGAAGTACGTCACGCTCGACGAGACGTTCTTCTACCCGATGGGCGGCGGCCAGCCGCACGACGAGGGCGTGCTGAAACGGACGGGCGACGGCGTCGAGTTCAAGGTCATCTTCGCCAAGAAGTTCGATGACGTCAGCCACGAGGTCGACAAGGAAGGTCTCGAACCGGGAGACGAGGTCGTGGCCGCCATCGACTGGCCGCGTCGCTACCGTCTCATGCGCTCGCACACCGCGGCACACGTCATCAGCGCGCTCATCCGGAACAAGACTGGCGCGCTGATCACCGGCAACCAACTCGGCGAGGAGAAGGTGCGCATCGACTTCAGCCTGGAAGACTACGACCCGGCGATGTTCGAAGCGATCATCGCGGAGGCGAACCGGCTTATCGCGGAAGGCGCGCCGCTCAGCTTCGAGCTGGTCACCCGGGAGGAGGCGTTGCAGGAGCCGGCCCTGGCTGGGCTGGCCAAGGGCTTGCCGGAGCACGAGCGGATCCGCGTCGTCGAGATCGCGGGGCTCGACCGGCAGGCGTGCGGCGGCACGCACGTGCACGACATCAAGGAGATCGGCGAGCTCGAATTCGTCAAGGCGGAGAACAAGGGGAAGCAGAACCGGCGTGTCTATTTCCGGCTCGCCGCCAAGAATTTCTAGGCATTTCCGTCGCTGTTTTGTCGTCGGAAGAACGGAACCAATAGCTTTAAATACATCTTTCATTCTATCCGTCACCATTGGGGAAACTCGGAACGTGAGTTTCGAAACATTTAAATAGGAACAATTGTTCCAAAGCTATACGACGTAACCTATACGCGGGGACCTATACGTTACAGTGGGGGGGCATCAGGTGGCGAAGAACAAGAAGATCTTCAGCGTTTTCTTTCGGGAGAAGCCGGCGATGATGCTCGTCACGCTTCTCACGTCGACGCATGAGCACTACGCCTCCTCGTTGGCGAAAGTCGTCGATTGCACCTACAGCCACATCGTCAAGATCCTGAACGAGATGAACAAAGCCGACCTGATCACCTTCAAGAAGAGCGGCCGCCTGAAAGTCCTCGCCCTTACCAAGCGCGGCGAAGAGGTCGCGGGCGCCATCGAAAAGATACGGACGGCGCTGTAGTTCTTTTCTTGAGAAGAATCCCAAAAAGCGGTTCTCGCACTATTCCTTCTTCCCGTCCATCTGGAATTTCTTGATGGACAACAATTAACAATAACATCAGGAAAGATCTAT
>CAZSAS010000143.1:0-2919 GCA_964604855.1 uncultured Methanosarcinales archaeon | reverse complement strand
CACAGGAGCTCGGCAAGGCCGGCTTCGAGTTCGCCTATGTCATGGACCACCTCGAGGAGGAGCAGGAGCGCGGCGTCACGATCGACCTGGCCCACAAGAAGTTCGAGACGGAGAAGTACTACTTCACCATCATCGACGCGCCCGGCCACAAGGACTTCATCAAGAACATGATCACCGGCGCGAGCCAAGCTGACGCGGCCGTCCTCGTCGTCGCGGCGAACGACGGCGTGAACGCGCAGACGCGCGAGCACGCCTACCTGAGCAAGGTGCTCGGCGTCCAGCAGATGATCATCGCAGTCAACAAGATGGACATCAAGGGCGTCGAGTACAGCGAGGCCCGCTACAACGCGGTGAAGGAGGACGTCACCAAGCTCCTCGCGAGCGTGGGCTTCAAGACGGACGCGATTCCCTTCATCCCCATCGCCAGCCTTCCCGGCGACAACGTCGTGAAGAAGACCGACAAGATGGCCTGGTGGACCGGAGGCACGCTGCTCGAAGCAATCAACAACCTCACCCCGCCCGAGAAGCCGACCGAGCTGCCGCTGCGCTGCCCTATCCAGGACGTGTACAACATCACCGGCATCGGCGTCGTTCCTGTCGGCAGGGTCGAGACTGGAGTGCTCAAGGTGAACGACAAGGTCATCGCGGTCCCGGGCCGCGAGGGCAAGGGCGTCCCGGGCGAGTGCAAGAGCATCGAGATGCACCACGAGCAGATGCAGAGCGCGGAACCCGGCGACAACGTCGGCCTCAGCATCCGCGGCTTCGGCAAGAAGGACGTGACGCGCGGCGACGTGATCGGCCACAGCGACAAGCCGCCCACGGTCGCCACGGAGTTCACGGCCCAGATCGTCGTGCTCAACCACCCGAGCGTCATGACTGTCGGCTACACGCCCGTGTTCCACATCCACACGGCGCAGGTCGCCTGCCGCATCGAGGCCATCGAGAAGAAGCTCAACCCGGCCACCGGCGAAGTCCTCGAGGAGAACCCGGACTTCATCAAGAACGGCGACGCAGCCATCGTGAAGATCAAACCGGTCCAGCCCCTCGTGATCGAGAAGAAGAGCGACATCCCGCAGATGGCCAACTTCGCCATCCGCGACTCGGGAGCGACCGTCGCTGCGGGCATGTGCATCGACCTCGTCGCGAAGAAGCTCGAGTAAAACCCCTTCTAACCGCTTTCCATTCACCATACATCCTTAAATAGGGACCTTTGTTCCCGTGGTGAAACAAGGGCGCGTTCACCGCGCAGAGAGGCGTAAGATGCAGCAACGGGCACGGATCAAGCTGGCCAGCACGGACATCGACAAGATCAACCAGGTGTGCCAATACATCCGGGAGATTTCCGAGAAGACCGGCGTCGTCATGAAAGGCCCGGTGCCGTTGCCGCGCAAGAGCCTCAGGATCACCACGCGACGTTCTCCGGACGGCGAAGGCAAGGCCACGTGGGAGCGCTACGAGATGCGCATCCACAAGCGGCTCATCGATCTCGGCCTCGACGAGCGCGCGCTCCGGCTCGTGATGCGCGTCCCCATCCCGGAAGGTCTGCAGATCGAGATCGAGATGCTGTGAGAGCCCTGATTTCTCCAAACATAGGTATTTAACCGACAAACGATACCTGCTAGCGATGCTGCAGACATTCTTGGATCACGTAGCCACGCGATGGCTCACGTGGCGCCGCCAAAAGCATCTGGCCATCGATGGCCCGGGTCTGGAGACGCTTCTCGACACCCTCCCGCTCGGTATCGTGCTCCTCGACAAGAAAGGTCGTATCGAATATGCGAACGACGGCTTCAGGGAGATATTCGGCTATGGACTCGCAGCGACGAGAGGGCACAAGCTCGACAGGCTCATCGCGCCGGAAGAGGAACAGGCAGAAGCGGACCGGTTGACAGAGCTGGCTCTCGAAGGGAAAGTGGCAGTGGATGCAGCGCGTCGTGCCAGCGACGGCGGCACTCGCCATGTCGCGATAAGGGCCGCACCCTATGGGGCCGGGCTTGTCGGGTTCTACATCGACAGGACTCAGGAGCATCAAGAGCAGCACTACGCCATGGTCGGCCGCCTTGCCGGGGTCTTGGGACACAATATGAACAATCTGCTGGCAGCAGCGTTCATGGGTATGGACCTGGGAAGCCGAACGGGACTGAAGACCGTCGGCGAGTCGCTCAATCGGATGGAAGCGCTGGTGAGCCTGCTCAGTGACTATGCGGGGCACGCCCCTATCAATCCGCAGACCTACAGCATGAGGACATTGCTCGAAGATCTCGGTCCTCGTTATGAGGACCCAGCCCTTGAAGCGCAGCAGGTGCGCACCGACCGGGAAGCCTTCAGCAGGATCCTGAATAACCTCGATGCCGGCAATGCGACGCTCAGCGTCGCGGAAGAGGCGTCTTGGATACGCTGCACACTCGCCTTTGAAGAACCGCTGCCGAAACAGCCCTTCATGATTGCCTTGAATGACCACAAGGTTTCCACAAGAGATTTTCAGGCGCCGGCAGCCTACGGATTGGCACGCAGGCTCGGCCACCGCTTGACTGCCACGCCGCACACCTACATACTCATGGTCCAACCACTGGCCAACCAGCCGTAGCACTCTTAAACGATTCTTCTCGGCATTCGATACATGCCTGTCTTGTTCCGCTATCATCCCTTACCTGATCGGTGCAAGCGCGCGCGGGGCCATGAGCGCAAAGGCATGTCCGAGCGCGAGATCCGACGCATGCTCGAGCGGCATAACTGGACAGTGTGGCGCGGCCATCTCCTCAATATTCTCCGTCGCGACGAGATTTATCCCACCGTCAGGAGGAAGTACGAGCTCTTGCAGGAGCTGATGACCAAGCACCATCCAGGCAAGTTCGAATTGCTCGAGTATTGGTGCGCCGTCCACCATGGCCTGCCGGACTTCCTCTGCTTCCACAAGGC
>CAZSAS010000142.1:0-2936 GCA_964604855.1 uncultured Methanosarcinales archaeon | reverse complement strand
TCCTCTTCGTCGACGAGATCGCCACGCTGCAACCGCACACCCAACAGGAGCTCCTCACCTCGGTGCAGGAAGGCCGCTACGCCATCACCGGCCAGAGCGAACGCAGCGCCGGCGCGATGGTGCGCACGGAAGCGGTGCCGTGCAACTTCATCCTGGTCGCGGCCGGCAATGTCGAGACCATCAAGAACATGCACCCCGCCCTGCGCAGCCGCATCCGCGGCTACGGCTACGAGGTCCACATGGAAGAGACCATGGAGGACACGAAGGAGAACCGGGTCAAGATCGCGATCTTCGTCGCGCAGGAAGTCGTGAAGGACAAGAAGATCCCGCACTTCAACCGCGACGCGGTCGAAGCCATCGTCGAGGAAGCGAGGAAACGAGCCTCGCGCAAGAGCCGGCTCACCCTGCGCTTCCGCGAGCTCGGCGGCCTCATCAGGGCGGCGGGCGACCTCGCCCTCGAGGAAGGTGCGAAGCTCGTCACGCCCGACCACGTCGAGCGCGCGAAGCGCGCGGCGCGCACGCTCGAGCAGCAGATTGCGGACAAGTACATCGAGCAGAAGAAGGAATACGAAGTCATCGTCACGACAGGCAAGAAAGTGGGTCGCGTCAACGGCCTCGCGGTCATGGGCGGCGGCTCCGCGTACAGCGGCATCATCCTCCCCATCGAGAGCCAGGTGACCCCGGGCGGCAAGGAGAACCAGATCATCGCGACGGGCAAGCTCGGCGAGATCGCGAAGGAGGCCATCACGAACGTGAGCGCAATCGTCAGGCGCATCTTCGGCACCGAGCTCCAGGGCAAGCACGATATCTACATCCAGTTCCTCCAGACGTATGAGGGCGTCGAGGGGGACAGCGCGAGCATCGCCGTCGCCACGACAATCATCTCGGCGCTGCACGATGTACCGATCAAGCAGAACTATGCCATGACCGGCTCGTTGAGCGTCCGCGGCGAGGTCTTGCCGATCGGCGGCGTCACCGCCAAGGTCGAGGCTGCCATCGAAGCAGGCATCGAGTACGTCATCGTCCCGAAGAACAACGTCGACGACATCGTGCTGAACAAGGAGAAGCTCAAGCAAATCACTATCATCCCGGTCGAGAGAATCACGCAGGTGCTGGAACGCGTCATCGACTGGCACGGCAAGGAGGCCGTGCTGAAGAAGATCAAGAAGTTCTAGCGCCACGTGACGTCTACATCATCAGTCCTTTCATACGGATCCATCGTTAGGGTCTTGGGATTATGAGTTATTCTTCCTTTCTCGTGCATCAGCCAGCCGGTCCAGGCGATCATGGCCGCGTTGTCGACGAGCAAGCCCGGTTCAGGAATGTAGCACTTGGCTTTCCGCTCCTTGCACATGAGCCGGGCCATCTCCTGCAGGCGTTTGTTGCACGCGACGCCGCCGCCAAGCACGAGCTCGTCCTTGCCGCAGTGTGCCATCGCCCGCTCCGCGACCTCGACGAGCATGGCGAAGACCGTCTCCTGGACCGAGTAGCATAGGTCCTCCTTCTTCACCCCATTTCCCTCCGCTTTGAGATACTTCCTGTCAATGTGCGTGAGGAGCCCTGAGAACGCGACGTCCATGCCTTTGACAGAATAGAGGAGAGGGATGTACTTCTTGCTTTTCTCCGCAAGCTTCTCGATCTGCGGGCCGCCGGGGAAGCCGAGCCCGAGCTTGCGCGCGAAGGTGTCCAGGAAGTTGCCGATGCCGATGTCCAATGTTTCGCCGAAAATGCGGTACTTCCCGCCGTCGTACGCGATCACCTGGGTGTTCGCGCCGCTGCAGTAGAGCAGGACCGGATCCTTCGCGGCAGTGACGAGGGACGCGACCTCGAGATGCGCGATGCAGTGATTGACGCCGACGAGCGGCTTCTTGTGCGTCATGGCGAGGGTGCGCGCGAAGATGCTGCCGACCTTCAGGGCGTGGCCGAGGCCGGGCGCGTTGCTGAACGCGATGAGACCGATGTCCCGAATGGATTTCTTTGCCTCTGCCAGGGCCTTCTTGAGCACCGTGTCGCAGACCTTCTCGTGGTGCTCGCCCACCTTGGTCGGGAGCATGCCGCCCGTCTCGGTCGTGTACATGTCGCGCAGATTGCACAGTATCCTCTTCTTCGCAGCGTCGAGGATGGCGACACCAAAGGTGTGCGCCGTGGATTCGATACCGAGGACGATCATCAGTCTGAGAGCGCGCCTCGCCTTAAATAGTTTCCAGTTCCGCGAACTTCTTGTCGAGGAAATCGTAGACGTCCAGGTCGAGATAGCCCAAGTCCTTGGCGAGCGAGAGCAGGAGGCGCAGCTCGCTAATCTTCCGTTTCCGTTCTTTCTCCAGGCCTCGCATGCCATTCACGAGAACGAGGTCGGTGATGAGCTGTCGGATGCGCTCGGCGAGGTTGTAGCTCTCCAACTCCGGGAAGGTCTCGAGCAAGGGATAGAGGTCAAGGAGCAGATCGTAGCTCGTCGTCATGGCCAGGCACCGACGGCGAGTCACTCTTAAGTGCGTTGCGGGGATCTTTTTGTGAGATCTCCGTCTGCGCGAAGAGCCTATCGGCAAGACCGGAAATCGCGTGGAGCATCGGAAAAGAAAAGCGATGCGACCGTGCAGAGAAGCGACACGTCATGGCTAGACTGTGTAGTACGGACGGTTGGTAACGGCGGGCTGAACACCTCGCTTGCGCTCGGTGCGTACACCCCCGTCCCATCAACCCCATCTTCTATGGGGGTCCTCATGTCTCTTTTCGAGGAGAGCTTCGTGCTTAGATGCTTTCAGCACTTATCCCCGTGGCGCGTAGCTGCTGGGCCTGCCCTGCCGGACAACCCATCGACCAGTGGCGCCGAGCCACCGTTCCTCTCGTACTAAGTGGTCCTTCCCCTCAGACATGCAACACATCCAGTAGATATCAAACATACTGCCTCACAGCGTACTGAACCCAGCTCACGATCC
>CAZSAS010000141.1:0-2999 GCA_964604855.1 uncultured Methanosarcinales archaeon | reverse complement strand
GGGCTACAACGTCAGTTTCTCCACTGCAGACCTCCAATGGGGTTTCCGGGTCCACGAGTTCAGCCCCGAGACCTTTTTCCTGCTCGGAGTCCTCCATGCTGACGGTTTCGTCAGCGCGCACGGCAAGAACCGCATCCGGCTCGCCGGGCAGACTGCCGACGAGAGCTTCTACCGGCAGATCGTCGCGCACGCACTCAGGACGAGCTTCCACATCGACAAGAAGCCGACCGTGCTGTCGCGCACCAAGACGAACAGGCTGCCAAACGGGCGGGAGAGCGTCTCGAACTGGACCGATGTGCATTTCGACCTCCAATCCGAAGGCCTCTACTCACTCCTCCGCGACATAGGTTTCGTCAACGAGCCGGGCGCCGAGCCGGTAACACGCTGGTTCAACGGCCTCTCTGGCAGTCAGCTCGCAGACACGACGAAAGAGACGGACATCCAGGCCTTCGCCCAGGGTCTCATCGCCGCCACAGGCCATCCGTATTACCGGAATGAGAGAACTCCCCACCTCGATTTCATCGACCGCCGCGGAAAATACGTGGACGAGCTCCGATGGGTCACGCGACGTCTCGACGCTCCGGTCAACTTCTCGAGCCAAGGGACGGGACGCATCTACCTCTCAGGAACGGAAGTGCTGCGGTTAGCGGAAGCGGACGTCCCGTCCCTCTTCACGGAGCAGCACGGGTATCTGGTCCATCCTGCGCATCTCCGGCTCGCTGAACGCCTCTCATGAGCTAGAGCTTCTTCGCCATGTACGGCCCGTCGCGCTCGTAGCCGAGCTTGCGGTAGTATTCGCGGACGCCCACTCCCGAGATGACGAGCAGCTTCTTCTTGCCGTGCTCGCGCGCGATCCGCTCGGCGACGTGCAGCAGCTGCGAGCCGTAACCCTTGTGCTGCGCGCTCCCTTCGATGCCAACGACGCCGATACCGGCCTGCTTCCCGTACACGTGAAGCTCGCGCACGATCGCGGTCCTGAGGTCGAACTCGTCCCGCAGCTGGCGTGCCGGGAACCGGAGCCGGCAAAAGCCGATGATCGCGTCCTGGCTCGGATCGTCGATGCTGATGAAGAATTCCTCGCCGCCCGAGGCCTGATAGGCGATGACGTTCAGCACAGCCTTGGCGATCGGCCGGCCGCGGATCTCCCGGGCGCGGATGTCCTTGCTCTCGACCCCCTGTTCCCGCATCTTCTCGTCGACGAGCTGGCGCAGGTTGGTCCTGTCGACCCCGCCCGCGACGACCGTGGAAGGGATGTCGCGCTGGATGCGCATCACGCGACAGTAGCGCGGCACACCCTGCATGATGTCCGCGATGAGGGCCGCCGCATCCCCTGTCGCGATCGGCGTGAATTTCCCGGCCCTGAAATCCTGATAGAGCGGCGTCCCTTCCAAGACCATGCACGGGTAGAGCTTGAGCATGTCCGGCCGGAAATCCGGGCTTTCGAACAATTGCCCCACGACATGCCTATCCGCCGCCGGCGTCATGCCGGGCAAGCCGAGCATGATGTGGAAGTTGAGCTTGAAGCCCAGGTCGCGCAGGTCAGCGATCGCCTCGATGCTGTCCTGCACCGTGTGGTCGCGATGCACCGCTTCCAGGACGTCGTCGTGCAGCGTCTGGATGCCGAGCTCGACGCGCGTCGCGCCGAGACGGAGGAGCTCGTTGCCGTGCGTGAGCCTGCCGTGGCTCGGCCGTGTCTCGATGGTGAGCCCGACGCACCGCACTTTCGCAGTCTCGTTCTCCGCGTGGCTCTCCTCGAGGCTCTGTTCCCTCTTTTCCTTCAACCCTCTGATATTCTCCTGCAACGCTTCGACACGCTGCCGGTCGTCCACGCGCCCGGGGAGGCTGAAGAATGCCTTGAACTTCACCAGGTCGAGCAGTCCTTCCTCGTCGTAGAATTCTTTGGAGAAGTCGTTCAGGGCCTGGAACGCGTCCCTGATGAAGCCTTCCTTGTAGGCCGCGTCCTCGTGGGGGAAGGTGCCGCCCATCACGATGATCTCGACCTTCTGCGGCTCGTGCCCCGCGACGAGGTACTGCTCGAGCCGGTTGAAGACCTGGACATAGGCGTCGTAGCCGGCGCGCGCTCCCCGCATGCTCGCGGGCTCGCGTCCCGTGTAGCTCTGAGGCGTGTCGCCGAAGGCGCTGCCGATGCCGCCAGGGCAGTACGTGCACTTGCCGTGCGGGCACCTGCTCGGTCGGGTCATGATAGCGACGACCGTGACGCCGCTCTGGCTCCGCATCGGCTTGGTCAGGAGATGCTCTTTCGCGAAGCTGAGCTCGCCGTCGTCGAGGCTGGTCAGGATGGCGATGTCGCTCGGCACGAGCTCGACGGCGTGGGCCTTGCACAGGCGTTTCTTCTCCTGCGAGATGGCCTCCTTCGTGAGATGCTCCTCGTTCTGGTAGAGGAAACGAAGGAAGTCCTTGAGATACGCCTGCGGCAGCACGACGCCGAGGAACCGCGGGGGATATTAAAGGCTTCTGTTGGCTTTCCGCTGCGTAACTTTTATTAATCGTGCCCTGGTTGGAGAGGACATGGATCCCGTCGCCTTCGTCATCGCGCTCCTCGTGCTCCTCGCCGCATCCTGGCAGGACTTCCGGACGCGAGAGGTGGCGGATACGCTCAGCTACGGCTTGCTCGTCATCGGCATCGCCTATCCCATCTCGAAAGCGGCCGTGCTGTCGAGCTGGACGCCGCTCTGGCAGATGCTCATCGGCCTCGGTGCCATGGTGCTGCTCGGCCTGCTCCTGTACAAGACGGGACAGTGGGGCGGCGCGGACACGAAGCTCCTCATGGGCCTGGGCGCGCTGCTCGGCCTCGGCTTCGGCTCCTGGGACCTCTTCCTTTTCCTCGCGCTCATGCTCTTCGCCGGCGCGGCCTACGGCATCCTCTACACGCTCGTCCTCGCCGTCAGGGAGTGGAAGAAGTTCAGGTCCGCTTTCATCAGGCTGCTGCGGCAGCCGCCCGTCCACAAGCTCCGCTACGCGCTCCTCGCGACGTGCTT
>CAZSAS010000140.1:0-3034 GCA_964604855.1 uncultured Methanosarcinales archaeon | reverse complement strand
CGGAGCGCATCCCGACGGCGGTGCTGCCCTACGCGACAATCGTGGCTTCCTACGCGTTCTTCCTCTGGCTCCTGTTCCAGACCGAACCGTCAGGGGCCGCCGTACGGCCGCTCAAGAAGGCCTACAACCAGAAGGACCTGGTCTTCCTCGGCGTCGTCCTGCTCATCGCGGTGAACCTCGTCGCCTTCTCCCCGACAATCGGCCACTACCTCCTGTTCGGCTCCTACGCGGCCTTCATGCTCGTCGGCGTCGGGCTCTTCGCACTGCTGCTCCACGGCATCTTCTCGGAGAGAAAGAAGGACTAGCCCCGCCCAGATTCGAACTGGGGTCGCCAGCTTTCTCCGCCATTGCGGCGCCAAAGGCTGGAATGATTGGCCACTACACCACGGGGCTGTACCTGCCGAAGAAGAAAAGTCCATATATAAAGATATGCCCTCAGTTCGTGAGGACCAGGGCACCCGTCTGGTTCGTGAGGGGCACCGTCTCGTTCTGCATCGCCTTCGTCACGATCTCGGTGCAGATGATGCGTCCCCGCGCGTCAGGGATGGTGTCGCAGGTGGCGAGGTCCCCCTGGTTGGCCGCGATGTTGATGACGCAGTAGTCGACGTACGTCTCGTTCCCGATGGCGAGGCAGCTCTCCGTGTCGCTCGCCTGGATGCTCGTCAGGAAGAGGCAAGCGTCCCGGCGCTCCCCCTGCGCGATCGGCAGGCAGCCGTGCGGGTCGATGGCGCGCCGGCTCAGCGTGTCGAGGCAGAGGTCCTGATGGCCCTGGGCCGCGATGTTCTGGCAGAGGCTCCAGTCCGATTCGCGGTCGGCGAAGACGGCGTAGCAGCCGTCCCGCGCCTCGTCGTAGGTGAGGGCTGCGCAATCGTCATGGACGCCCTGCTTGAGGATGAGGTCGCGCCTGCAGAAATCGGCGCTCCGCACGTCGGCGATCCTAGCGCACGCCGCCGGGTCCGCGGTCGCGTTGGCCACGTCCGTGAGGCACCAGGTGCGCTGCGTCCCGTCGAGCGAGTCGCAGAGGGTCGCGTCGCCCGCGGCGGTCGCCTGGCCGATGACGCAGAGGCTCAGCTCGGAGTCCTGCTTCCCTGCGCAGGGGTTGGTGGCGCAGGCGGCGATGAAGAGGAGGGCGAGGCCGATGAGGACGAGGAGCGTTGCTCTCATGGCTATGGCGGACCATCTCCCTCTTAAAAATTTTGTGGAGCATCAGTAAGAGAACGGGAAAGAGGTTTCGGAAAATGGGTTCCGGCTCAGCTGCAGGTGAAGGACACGTACTCGATGTCGCCCGGGACGTCAAGCCAGATACGGTTCACGCCCGCATCCGCGCTCTTGAGCGGCACCGGATAGATGGTGCAGGACGCCTCCTCGCCTGGGGCAAGCACTTCCACGCCGCCGCAGTTCTCGCTGAACTTCTCGTTCGGACCGAACAGCTTCACGCCGTCCTTGAACTGCGAGGCTTGCCGACGGTTGACTTCGTAGTTGTTCACGAAGACCTTGCCGGAAACGAGGTCGACCGGCGGCGGAAAACCGACATCCTGGTCGAGCTGCCAGCGCTGATCTCCGGTGTTCACGATGGTGAAGGACAGGCGTCGCTCCGCGGCATCGCAGCTGATGTCCTTGAAGCCGCCGACCGTCGCACCGGGCTCGCCTCCGAAGTCGAGCGGGTTGTCGAGCACGTGCGTGTCGCCGGCCGGCGCCGGCGTCGCGTTCCTGACCACGCTTGTCGGCGGCGGAGGCGGCGGCGGCAGGTCTGCCGGAACGGCATTGTCATTCTGGTTGTCATATCGGTCTGCGGGCGCGGTCTGCTGGCCGCAGGCGGCCACGGCAAGCGCCAAGCACAGGAGCATCACAAGCACAATTCTCATCAATTCACCCCCTACTCTCAGCATGACGTGCCGCAGATTTATAAAAATTGCGCAAGGAAATCTTTAAAGAAGCGGCGCATCACCCGCCTCCATGCGCTTCCTCTGCGACCTCCATCTCCACTCACGCTTCGCCCAGGGCTGCAGCAAGGACCTCACCGTCAGGAATCTCGAGAAATGGGCGCGGATCAAGGGCATCGACCTGCTCGGCACCGGGGATTTCACGCATCCGGGATGGTACAAGGAGCTCAAGGAGGAGCTGGTGGACGAGCGGGACGGCATCTACCGCACCGCCTCGGGGCAGACCTTCATGCTCACGACCGAGATCAGCCTCATCTACAGCCAGGACGGCCGCGGCAGGCGCATCCACCTCGTCGTGTTCGCCCCCAGCTTCGCGGTCGTCGACAGCATCACCGCGTACCTGCTCGAGCACGGCCGCGTGGACTATGACGGCAGACCCATCTTCAACATCCCCGCGTGGCGGTTCGTCAAGGACCTGAAAGCGATCAGCGACGACATCGAGATTATCCCTGCGCACGCCTGGACCCCGTGGTTCTCCCTGTTCGGCAGCAGAAGCGGCTTCGACACGCTCGAGCAGTGCTTCAGGGAAGAGACGCGGCACATCCACGCCATCGAGACCGGGCTGTCGAGCGACATCGGGATGAACGACCGGTTGGAGCAGCTCAAGAATGTCAGGTTCGTCTCGTTCAGCGACAGTCACAGCTTCTGGCCGTGGCGCCTCGGACGCGAGGCCACGATTTTCGAGCTCGGGAATCTCAGCTATCACGGCATCATCACGGCCATCAGGACGGGCGAGGGCTTCTGGGGCACCATCGAGGTCGAGCCGAGCTACGGCAAATATCACCTCGACGGGCACCGCGCCTGCAACGTCGTGCAGGAGCCGGACGAGTCGCGCCGCACGAACGGGCGGTGCCCGAAGTGCAAGCGTGAGCTCACCATCGGCGTCCTCTCCCGCGTGGAAGAGCTCGCCGACCTGCCGCAGAAGGATGAAGACCACTCCCAAAAATTCTACAAACTGCTCCCTCTGCACGAAATATTGTCCTTGGTGCTGGGAAAGGGCATCAACACGAAAGCCGTGTGGAACGAGTACTGGCGCATCCTGAAGGCGGGGACGCACGAGTACGACATCCTGCTCAACAAGACCCGGGAGG
>CAZSAS010000139.1:0-3054 GCA_964604855.1 uncultured Methanosarcinales archaeon | reverse complement strand
CCAAGACAGCCCGGACGTGCAGCCCTACATCCAGGAGATCGACATCGAGCACATCACCGTGCAGATGCCGCCGGAATTCAAGCAGATCCACGCGGCCCTGAAGCGCTGCCACGACGCGCGCCTCGACGGCCTCGCCACGCTCGGCGTCCTCAATCGGCAGGCGCTGATGAACAAGACTGCCATGCTCAAGGCGCAAGCGGCGCTCCATGCGCAGGCCGCGCGCGGAGAGCGCGGCTACGAGCAGCTCAAGAGCATGTCCCTGCTCGCCGAGGCCTTGAAGGTGCAGCATGCGCTCGAGCTCATCGAGACGCAAGGCGCGACGGCCCTCGAGCACTACCTCGCCAAGCTCCAGAAGGAGGCGGCGAAAGGCCAAAGCAAGGCGGTGCAGAACCTCGTCAAGGACGTCAGCTTCAAGAGCGCGCAGGTGCTCCTCGACAAGACGCGCGACGCGGGCGTCGAGCATCCCAAGCTCCGTGCAGTCCAGAAAGCCGTGCTGCGTGAGCTCTACGCCGACAAGGACGCGAAGATCATCATCTTCAATCAGTACCGCGACCAGGCGGTGCAGATCAAGAAGGCGCTCGACTGCATCCAGGTGTCGAGCAGGATCTTCGTCGGCCAGCTGAAGAAAGGCGAGACCGGCATGACGCAGAAGGAGCAGCAGGCCATCCTCGCCGACTTCCGCGCGCGCGGGTTCAGCTGCCTCATCGCGACGAGCGTTGCGGAGGAAGGCCTCGACATCCCGAAGGTGGACGTTGTCCTGTTCTACGAGCCCGTGCCCAGCGCCATCAGGACCGTGCAGCGCCGCGGCCGCACCGGACGGCTGGAACGCGGCAAGGTCATCATGCTCGTCACGGAGGGCACGCGTGATGCGGGCTACAAGTGGGCGGCGCACCACAAGGAGAAACGCATGCATCGGGTACTGAACCAGGTCCGCGCGGAGCTGAAGGGCGGCAAGCAGTTCCGGGAAGAGCAGGACCAACTCAAGAACTACCCGGCCAAGGAGGCGCTCACCATCATCGCCGACCATCGCGAGAAGACGAACGGCGTCCTGAAAGAGCTCCTCGACAAAGGCGTGAACGTCGAGCCGCGCCAGCTCGAGATCGGCGACTACCGCCTCAGCGACCGCGTCGTCGTCGAGTACAAGACCGTGCCCGACTTCGTCAACAGCATCATCGACGGCCGCCTGCTCGGCCAGCTCAGAGGGTTGCGCAGCTACCCGCGCCCGATTATCGTCATCGAGGGGGATGAGGATCTGTACGGCGTCCGCAAGGTCCACCCCAATGCGATCCTCGGCATGCTCGGCACGATCACGGTCGGGTACAACATCCCGGTGCTCTTCACCCGCACCGCGCAGGAGACCGCTGCATTGTTCCTCAGCATCGCGAAGAAAGAGCTGGAACGCGCGCCCAAGGAACACAGTGGGCATGTACAGAAGCCCCTCGCTCTGACCGAGCAGCAGGAATACGTCGTCGCGAGCCTGCCCGGCGTCGGGCCGAGCCTCGCGAAGCGTCTCCTCGCGCATTTCACGACCATCGCCGCGCTTGCGAACGCGACCGAAGACGAGTTCGCCGCGGTGGAGAAGATCGGGAAGAAGACCGCGAAGGAGCTGTACGACTTGTTCCATAAAGACTACAATCCGAACGGATAAGTGGCGAATAACTAGCTTTTTATACTCTCCTCCCTGTTTTCCCGTCGGAAAGAGGCGGGCCTGTGCGACGAAGCGCCATCGTATTCATGCTCTTATTCTGCACCCTCCTGCTCGCCGCTTCCGCCGCGGCCTACTGCACGGGTGCGAACACACCGCGGCTCGAGGTCGAGCCTCTGGACGGCACGGTCGCCATCGGCCGCGCGCTGCAGGGCACCTTCCTCGTCGCGAACGGCCTCGAGGCCACGCTAGGCGCGAGCCTCCTCGACGGGGGCGGCAGCCTCATCCTCGCGGACGGCAACTTCAGCCTGACTCCGAACGCGAGCGGCACCGCTAGGGTCCTGTTCTACGCCGTCGGCAGCGAGGGCTGCATCGCGACAGTCCTCGCGAGTTATGATATCCTGACACCGCCGGACGTCGCGAACGCTACGCCGCCCGCGGGCGTCGTGCGGCTGCTCGAAGGCCGGACGCGCATGTTCAGCGCCGAGGTCGAGTTCAGCGCGAGCATCGCCTGGTTCCTCGACGGCGCCGTCGTCGCGCGGAACAACGAGAGCTTCCTCTACAGGCCGGCGTTCAACACGGCGGGCAACCACACGCTCGTGCTCCGCGCCCAGAACAGGCACGGGCTCCGCTCCGACGTCACCTGGCGACTCGCCGTGGCGAACGTGAACAGGCCACCCATCCAGGTGACGGAATTCCTCGACGTCGTGCTCCCGATCGACGGGGATTTCACCCTCAACCTCAGTCACTACTTCTTCGACCCCGACGGGGCGCCGCTCGACTACGCGGTGAACTTCACCTCGCCCGGCGGGCTCGTCGAGGATGCGGAGCTGTATCCCAGCCCCGAGGGCGACCTCATGACGCTCCACCCGACGAAGAAAGGCAGGATCTTCGTCACCTACATCGCGACGGACATCGGCGGCGCGAGCGTCGAGAGCGAACCGGTCAGCTATGTCATAACGGACGCGGCGACGATACTTCACCAAGTGAGCTTCTGCGGCGACGGCTTCTGCTTCATGGACGAGAACTGCAGCGACTGTCCCGACGACTGCGGGCCGTGCGGCGAGGAGCGCTGCACACCGCAATGGGACTGCACCCCTTGGAGCGCGTGCCACTACCCGGGCTACCAGCAGCGCGGCTGCGTCGCGGTCAACAATTGCACGACAGACCAGGAGGGACCGCCGACCATGAGGCAGTGCGACTACGAGCCGCGTTGCGACGACGGCGTCAGGAACGGGAACGAGACCGGCGTGGACTGTGGCGGGAGCTGCGGGGCCTGCCCGACCTGCGAGGACGGAGTGCGGAACCAGGGCGAGGAAGCGGTCGACTGCGGCGGCCCGTGCGCGCAGTGCCCAAGCTGCCAGGACGGCATCGTCAACCAGGACGAGGACGGCATCGACTGCGGCGGT
>CAZSAS010000138.1:0-3103 GCA_964604855.1 uncultured Methanosarcinales archaeon | reverse complement strand
CACAACGTCGCCGGCGGCATGAGCGATATACTGCTCAACCTCCTTATCGGCGGCGCGATCATCGTCATCAGCTTCCTCGTCGGCAAGTTCCTCTTCCCCTCGCTCTTCCAGAGAGCGGCGAGATCCCTCGAGCTGCTCTTCTTGATGTCGGTGAGCGCCTGTTTCTTCTTCGCGCTCCTCTTCACCCTCTTCGGCTTCAGCATCGCAGTCGGCGCCTTCATCGCCGGCGTCATCCTCGGTAACCTCCCGTACAACATCGAGATCATCAGCCGGGTCAAGCCTTTGCGCGACTTCTTCACCGTCCTCTTCTTCACCAGCATCGGGCTCCAGGTCACCTTCGTCGGCATCACGGACACCCTGCCTGCGCTCGGCGTCCTCTTCCTCCTCACCATCGTCGTCTCGCCTCTCCTCACGATGGTGGCGTGCGGCCTGTTCGGCTACAAGAAACGGACGGCCTTCCTCACCGGCCTCAACCTGACCCAGATCAGCGAGTTCGCCCTCATCCTCGCCCTCGGCGGGCTCAGCGCCGGCCACATCACGCAGAGCACCTTCACCCTCATCCTCGAGGTCACCATCCTCACCATCGCGGCGAGCGCCTATCTCATCAAGTACGAGGATAAGATCTATTTCTTCTTCGCGAGCATCCTCGAGCCGCTCGAACGGCTCAGCAGGACGAACCGCGAGCTCGAGAACATGAGCGACGACAGCAAGCACGACGTCGTCCTCATCGGCTACGACCGCACCGGCTACAGCATCTTCCGCACCCTCAAGCGGATGAAGAAGGACTTCGTCGTCCTGGACTTCGATCCTGACGTGATCAAGCATCTCCTCGACCAGAACGTGCCGTGCATCTACGGCGACGTCGGCGACCCTGAAGTGCTGGAGAAGCTCAAGCTCCACCAGGTCCGACTCGTCATCTGCACGGTGCCGAACCATCATGACACCCTCTCCCTGCTCAAGACGCTCAAGGAGGAGAACAGCAACGCCAACGTCATCGTGACGAGCTACCAGGCGGAGGACGCGCTCGAGCTCTACGACCGCGGCGCGGACTATGTCATCATCCCGCACTTCCTCGGCGGCGAGCACGTCAGCTACATGCTCGAGGACATCAGCAACAACCTGGACAAGCTCATCACGGCCAAGCTCGAGCACATCAAGGAGCTCCAGCACCGGGAGAGCCACCGCCCGAAGAAGCACCGGAAGTGAAGCGTTTTTTCAGGTCCTCGTCCTGGCCTTTGTAGTCCACGTCGAGAGCCCAGTTCTCTTCGTCCGTGTAGAGCACCGCTGCGTGCTGCGTTGCTTGGCTCGCTTTTTTCACGAATCCCGTCCTGAAGACATGACTGATGCTCTCGTCGGTGATGCTCAATCCCTTGCCGAATCCCATGATGCCGGGAATCACCTCGTCGACGAGGTCGTGTTGCAGTTCAGGGATCTCCTCGCCGAAGAAGGTCCAAAGAACCCGCCCCGCGAAATTCGCTGCGGCCGGCAAATGCAACGGGTTTGCAGTGTACCTGAGAAGACTTTGCTTCGAGAAGTTCCTCATGTTCCCTCGGAAGCGATACGCTGTCGTGAGGAGCTTGGAGAGGAAGTCGATCCTGAGATGCGCAGGCTTGATGAAGCCGAGATGGCCTGACAGGCGTTTGCGCCCTCCGATCTCATACTCTCCCTTGTCCTCGAAATGCTCAATCGTACCGTTCGAAGTCACGTACACTATGCTGAACGCCGGCGAACCGGCCTCCTCGTAGGCCCTGAACTGTCCAGTGATGCGTTCCGCGTTGGTCCAGTAGTCGCTGGCGGTGACTGCCATGACTACATCGCCCGCATCGTAGGCGTCCTTGTCGATCCATGCTCCGACGACAGAGATCGCTTGAGAAACCCCTTCAAGGTCACAATAGTCGGTCATCGTTTTCCGGACCGCTGTCTTGAAGTTTCTGCCGACTGAGGTCCAAGGCCGTACTATCGAATGGATTGCGGGGTAAGCGCTCGTGTCGATGACCCGGTTGAGCGCTCCGGGACCTGCCACGTAGGGAATCCAGCCGGCGAGCGTGCCTTGCTCGATGAGGTTGTGGAGCCAGGTGGGGTCGCGGGCAGCCTTGTTATAGCGTCCGAGATGGTGTCCGGCGCTGCTCCAGGTATGCGCTTCCGGCATGTCGCCGCCGCCTGCGAGGATGACCATGGGGCGGAACCGACGATAGTCGAGAGTGCGTTCGACGAGGTCGTCCATGCCCCTGTCTTTGAGTTCTTGGCGATATGCTGCGAGACTGTGCATCCTGGTGAGGAACGCACACGTCTTTATAAATATTAAACATTTTTACTACTTTATGATGGGGTTCTTTTGACCCGTCGTGGGACTGCTTGGAGGCGACCAAAGCTTTATAAATGCCTTTTCCCGGATGCAGAGGGTGAGGAGAGGGCATGCTCTCCCGCGGCGGTCGTACAGTGTATAAGGATGCCGAGAGCGCGACGCAGAAGAGCCTGTTCAGCCTCTGGGGCACGCTGCTCGTCAAGCACGGGTTCATCTTGAAGGAAGACGACAAGGGGAACAACCTCCGCAGCCTCTATTCCTGGAATCCCGTCAAGGAGATCTGGGAGCCGAAGCCGGGGAAGGACTACGACCCCGAGCACGCCATGATGGAATACGCGGAAGAGGCCCTGATGGGCGCCGCGCACCAGGAGGCCACGACCGAATACGTGCCGACCGGCTACCCCACGCCGGGGAAACGCTACCATATCATCTACGAGACGCCTAACCTGAGCATCGAGGAGGTCTACTTCTGGATCATCGACCACATGCGCTACGACCAGGGCTGGACCCGCGCCCACAAGATCAAGGACATCTTCACCGCGACGGAGAACAGCGCCTTCTTCGGCATGAGCCAGCAACGCCTCGGCATCCAGCAGGACCGGGCCCAGCAGTACCTGGCGACAATCGGCAAGATGGTGAAGGACCTGTTCCAGATCGTCCGCGAGCTCCGTATCATCGACGAGAAATTGCATCCGCGGCGCGAATGGAAGGAGAGCAAGTCGGCGGATGTCACCCTGAAGGGCGAGTACGTCGACCTCGTCGAGAACCGCGGCGGCCAGACCAGCCCCGCCTCGGTCT
>CAZSAS010000137.1:0-3110 GCA_964604855.1 uncultured Methanosarcinales archaeon | reverse complement strand
AGCGCTTCATCTACGATGTCATCAAGCAGCACGACGGGAAGAAGATCGGCGAGCTCTACAACCTGTACAAGAAGGAAGGCGGCAAGGCGAGCTATAAGACCTTCCAGCGCAAGATCGCGGCACTCGACGAGGGCAAGTTCCTCACGCTCGAGCGCAAGACCGGTGAAGGCGGCAACACCACCATCGTGAACCGGAAGATCACGGATTTCTGAGATGCATGAACGCCAGGCATGAATAAGTTCTTCTCTCGCGTACGAAGTAGTGTAAACAGTAAGAAAAACAGGCCTGAAGGCCTACTTCTTCGCGTACTTCCTGCTCATATCGAGGTGGTGGCGGCAGAAGACGCTGTTCTTCATCGCGTTCTTGCCGCAGCGCACGCACAACCCTGTCTGCTTGCGTTCGACATAGAGCCGTCTGCGCTCGTTATTCAGCCGCTCCCGGTGTTCAAAATAGAATTTCTGGAAGCGGTCCTTGAAGTCAGCTGGCGCCCTGCCGAACCCGCGAGGCCTGCCACGCCCTCTTTTCTTCTCTGGCATATTCGTATCACCTATTCGCGGCTGCTTCCTGCACCACCGCAGACTCGCGAGGAAAATAGCTAGTTTAAATGTGTTCCTCTTTAGTCTCAGAAAGTATTTTTTCCTGAGTAGTTACTAAGAAAATAGTTTTGATATGAACCTTTTTGATATGAGCCTGTATGAGGAAAAAGCCGGCTGGAGACCGGTCGAGCACTGGACACGAGCCGACGCGGGCAGTATCCTCGAGAGACCGTGGGAGAGCACTGGACAAGCGCGCGCGGCGCTTAAATACTCAGCCATCCTCAGGAAAGGGAGAAGCAATGAGGTGAACGCATGGCTCCACACACCGACCACCGATTCATCGAACAACTCTTTTTCGAACAGATGAAACGCCTCACGGAGGCGTCCGCATGACCGTGGATGCCCTGACCGACCAGGACCGGTACGCGGATGCGGTCACCAGCCTGCTGGGCCAGCAGGGTCTCGTCATGGACGAGGACGAGATACGGCACTACCTCAGGGGGTGGTAGCATGGTTTTGAAACCCTTTCAAAACCTGGGAACGCCAGTGACCCTGTTCTGGAAAAAAAGAAGCTTCATGGACTGGCAAGACTATCACGCCTATGTCAGCCAGATCGACGAGCTCCTCTGGCGCAACGACGTCCGCGAGCGCAACGTCGACAGGCTCTAAACCTTTAAATACTCCTTCTGCGCCGCCACCGCCATGAACGAGATCCAGCGCCTCCTCACCCTGCCTGAGATCCTGGCCGATTTCAAGCTCGAGCATTTCGTCAAGCTGCTCGCAGTCCTCGGCAATCCACAAGACGGCCTGCGCTACGTCCACGTCGCGGGCACGAACGGGAAAGGCAGCACGTGCGCGATGATCGCGCAAGGCCTGCAGGAGGCGGGCCACAAGACCGGGCTGTACACCTCGCCCTATCTCGACCGCATCACCGAGCGCATCCAGCTCGATCGTGTCGAGATTCCGGAGGAGCGCCTCGAGTCCTTGCTCAAGCGCGTGCGCGAGGCGAGCGAGAAGTACCGCATCCCGACCACGTTCTTCGAATACCTCACCGCTGCGGCCTACCTCTATTTCCAGGAGGAGCGGCCCGAGTATGTCGTGCTCGAGACCGGGATGGGCGGCCGCCTGGATTGCACGAATGTCGTCACGCCGCTCGTGAGCGTCATCACGAACGTCACGATCGACCACACCCCGTGGCTCGGCGCCACGGTCGAGGAGATCGCGCGGGAGAAGGCCGGCATCATCAAGCCCGACGTCCCCTTGTTCACGAACGCGAAAGGGGCTTCATTAGATATTATAAAAAACATACTCGGAAATGTAGATAAAGAAAATATAAATTCCAAAAATACAAGTAAAAAATATATAATAAAAGAGAATAATAACTCAAAAATATACATTCCAGAAGAAGAGTTTTTCGAGCTTGGCCTCAACGGCGCCTTCCAGCAGGAGAACGCGCGCCTCGCCGCCGCCGTGCTGCGTCGGCTCGGCATCGACGAGAAGACAATCAGGAAGGCCCTGAAGGAGACTCTCTGGGCGGGCCGCCTCGAATTCATGCGACCGAACCTGCTCGTCGACGTGGCGCACAACGCTGCAGGGATGAAGGCGCTTGCGGAAGAGCTCAAGAAGATGAAGAAAAATAAGAATCAGGAAAAGAATAGTCACGAAAATTACGAAAAGATCATCCTGGTAGTGGGTATCATGAAGGACAAAGCCATCAAGGAGATGTGCGAAACCATCGCTCCCGTCGCTGACGAGGTCATCATCACGAGACCGCAGTGGGACCGCGCGGCACAGCCGGAGGACATCGCGCAGCATTTCGACGAGGACAAGGTCACGCTCATTGCCGACGTGGGCGACGCGGTGAAGGAAGCGCTGCGCAGGGCAGCAGAGAAAGGATTGGTCGTCGTCACGGGTTCCATCTTCACCGTTTCTGAAGCGAGGAGAACTTTCTAGCAACGGGGAACGAAGTTCCCGGGGCTCCGGTAAGCCCTGCTTGCCGAGAGCCACTGTCGCGGGCACCCACTCGCCTAATGGCGAGCAAGAACCGGCCTCGCGATAATGGCGTTGCCGCCTTGGCCCGGCACGCGTCAGCAGAGGATCGCGGCAACGCCATGCTCGGCCTTGCGTTTCTCCCAAGGCGACAGTGACTCACTCCGACCTGAGCCACCTGACGCCGAGGTAGCAGAAGGGCGTGTCGAGGAGCGCGAAGACGACCTTGAAGAGATAGTAGGGGACTATCAGGGAGATGATGAACGGCACCGTGAACTTCGGCGTGACGTGATTGATGGCGTTGAACTTGAACACGACGGTGTCGATGAGCTGGCTCACGATCGTGCTCGCGTTGTTCCGCAGCCACAAGAAGCGGCCGTGCGTCTTCTCCTTCCAGAAGTGGAAGCTCCAGACGTCGTGGAACTGGCTGAGCGCGAAGGCGATGACGCTCGCGACCATGATGCGCAGCGTGGCGCCGAACACTGAAGCATAGGCCTCCTGTGCGCCCCACGTGGCGTTGGGGGGCAAGGCGATGCAGAGCCAGGTCATGAAGAAGAGGAGGACGAGGACGATGAATGAGACGAG
>CAZSAS010000136.1:0-3132 GCA_964604855.1 uncultured Methanosarcinales archaeon | reverse complement strand
CCTGAGAAGATCAAGAAGACGCCGACGAAGAAAGCCGCTCCGAAGAAGGCCGCCTCGAAGAAGGCCGTGCCCAAGAAGGAAGCTTCTCCGAAGGCGGCGGCCAAGAGCGCTGAGAACAAGACGGCTTCGACGGAGAAAGCGTCCCCGAAGGAGAAATCCACCGGGACGAAGCACGCGGCGCCGGTCCAGCCGGTCATGAACATCGGCCTCGTCGGGCACGTCGACCACGGTAAGACCACGCTCACGGAGCGCCTCAGCGGGAAGTGGACCGACACGCACAGTGAAGAGATCAAGCGCGGCATCACAATCCGGCTCGGCTACGCAGACACCGTGGTCTACAGGATTCCTGACGGGAAAGGCCCGGAGCAGTACACGACCAAGACGATGGACGCGGAGACGAAGCGGGCGAACGAGCCCATCATGAAGGTGAGCTTCGTCGATGCGCCGGGCCACGAATCGCTCATGGCCACCATGCTCAGCGGAGCCACCATCATGGACGGCGCCATCCTCCTCATCGCCGCGAACGAGGTCTGCCCCCAGCCGCAGACGCGCGAGCACCTCATGGCCCTGGAGATTGCGGGCATCGAGAAAGTGGTAGTGGTCCAGAACAAGGTGGATGTGGTCAGCAGCGAACGCGCGCAGCGCAACTACCAGCAGATCAAGGACTTCCTCAAGGGCACCCCGTTCGAGAACGCGCCGATCGTGCCGATCAGCGCCCAGCGCGGCGTGAACATCGACGTCCTCATCGAGACCCTCCTTGAGGTCTTCACCCTCCCGGAGCGGGATCCGAAAGCGGAGCCGATAATGGTCGTGGCGCGCAGCTTCGACATCAACAAGCCAGGAGCAAAGGCCGCGGCTCTCAAGGGCGGCGTCCTCGGCGGCGCGCTCAAGCAAGGCGTTCTCAAGCGGGGCGACACCATCGAGATTAGGCCCGGTCGCATCGTCGAGGAGGCGAACAAGCTGAAGGCCAAGCCGCTCACGACGACAATCACCGGCCTGATGACCGGCAGCGCCCCTGTCGAGGAGGTCTCGCCGGGCGGCAGCATCGCGGTCATGACCAGCCTCGACCACTCCATCGTCAAGGGCGACCTGCTCACCGGCAGCGTCGTCGGGCACCCCGACAAGCTGCCGCCGATATGGGACGAGCTTCTCCTCGAGACGACGCTGCTCGAACGCGTCGTTGGGAGCCAGCAGGACCTCAAGGTGAACCCCCTGACCCCGAACGAGATCCTCATGCTCAACGTGAATTCGGCCGCGACCGTCGGCATCGTCACCGATCTCAGGAAGGGCCGTGTGCGCTGCAAGCTGAAGAAGCCGATTTGCGCAGCCGAGGGCAGCAGGGTGACAATCTCGCGCCGCGTCGGCAACCGCTTCCGTCTCATCGGCTATGGCGTGATCCGCGAATAAGGGGGCGGGTGCCGGTCTCTAGATTTTGCTGCTCTTGTACTTCTCGGGCCGGAAGGCGACGGCGCGCTTGATATCGGGCTCGCAGTCGCGCTCCCGGAGCAGGGTGACCAACTCCTCGTCCTGATAGGTGGTCTGGTCGTAGCCGAGGATGACCACGTCCGGCGCCTCGTCGACCACCACCTTGAGATAGTCCTCGGTGTCGCCGAGCACGGCGCGGTCGACGAGCGGTTCCGCCTGCACGCTGCGCAGCCGCGCCTCTTCGCCTTCCCGTGGCTCGCGGCCCTTGATGCGCCTGATGGAGGTGTCGCGCGCGACGACCACGATGAGCTCGTCGCCATGCCTTCTCGCCTGCCGGAACAGGCTACGGTGCCCCTCATGCAGGGGGTCGAAGCTGCCGAAAACCATGACTGTACGCATGGCCCGAGTGCTGGGGGAGGAACTTAAAAAAGCTGTGTTTGAGCTTCACTTCTTTTCCCTACTCCGGACCTATACGTCCTGAAACCGTAGGATTCGGGCGAATAATCTTTATATATGAGGAAGTATGAAGGGCTTTTGGTGAAGTACATGTCGTGGACTGTCGACCACAACGGCGACCTCATCGAGGATGAGGGCATTGAGGAAACCGTAGACGAGGAGCAGTAAGGCTTGCTCCTACGTTCAGTCTTCTAGGGATGCCGCTCGCTCCTTTCACTGCTTCTCCATGTAGCCGCACTTGCCGCACTGGACGCGGTCCTTGTGCGCTGCCATGAAGATGCCGGGGCCGCATTTCGGGCAGAACTTGTTCTTGCGCTTCAGTCCGTCGCCGCTCGTCGTGTAGCACGTCGACTTTGAGGAGGATTTCTTCTTCGCGGGCGCGCCGCCTTTCTTGTCGGCCATTAGAAATCACCTCTGGTGATTTCTAGGGTTTCCGTAGCTTCGCTGACGTAAACCATCACGCATCACCCTTTGGCTTGCCAGGAGTCTCAGCAGCCTTTTCCTTCGGCGTTTCCTTCTGAGGTTTCTCAGCCTTTTCTTCGGCTTTCGGTTCTTTCTTCCCCTCAGGCTTTGCTTCTGCTTCTTCCGGCTTCGCCGGCTCTTCCTGAGGGGCTTCAGCAGGCGCATCCGCGGGCTTGTCCTCGGCAGGGGCCTCGCCCTCGGGCTTGGTCTCCTTCGGTGCGTCAGCTGGTTCCGCAGGCGCCGCTTCAGCCTTCTTCACGAAGGTGTTCTTCTTGATCATGCTCCGGCGCTCGAGCTTCTCTAGGCTCTTCTTGTCCGCGTAGACGAGCGCCCGCACGTCGGCGGCCTGCTCGCCGTAGTCCGTCCTGATGTGGCGGACGATGATGAGCTCCTCTTTCGCCTTCACCGCTGCGGCGAGGGCCTTCACGACCTGCTGCTTCGACGGCGTGGCGCCTTCGAAACTGAGACGCGCGCGCACGTCCGTCACCTTGAGCAGCTGGTTCTTCTCCTGCTTCACTATCTCGAGATTCATGCGATCACCCTAGCGCACTTTCAGCGCGTATTCTCCGGGCTTCTCCACGCCCATCTTGTGGGCGATGAAGCTCTTCCCGGTGTCGAGGAACACGATACGGCCCTGCCAGTTCGGACTGAAATCGCCGATGGGCAGGCCCTTGTCCCTGATCTCGCTGTCGTTCAACAGCACTTTCGAGGTCTTGCTTGCGAGCTTGCGTGCCATGGTCTCACTTCTTCCCTTCCGGCTTCTTCGCCGGCGCTTTCTTCTCGCCGCTC
>CAZSAS010000135.1:0-3136 GCA_964604855.1 uncultured Methanosarcinales archaeon | reverse complement strand
GTCATGCTCGGTCCCTGGGAGGAGCTCGAGGTCGAACCAGGATGGGGAGAAGCTGAAGGGTGCAAGAACCGGTTCCGGCTTGTCCCGGGGCAGCCAGGCCCTGCTCGAGCCGCCGTTCGTCACGAGAGGGGGCTGTTCTTCCGGGAAGGGATTCTCGAACTGGCCACGGAGCACGAACCGTTTTTCGCTCAAGGAGAAGCCTTGCCAGGTCGCGTTCTCCCCGAGCACGATAAAGCTGTAGGCGCTGGTCGTGTCGACGAGCGTGCCGCTCTGGTTCTCGAACAGGAGGTAGTAGGGGTAGCTCGCGTTGACGGTCGTGTTCGCCTTGACATCCTCAAAGTGGATATCGCCGACGACGACGACAGCTTGCTCGTACCACGTGCCGGTCTCGTCCACCCGCTCCACGATGAGATATGGGGAGCCACCCTGGAAACGGATGGTCGCGCTCCCGGCGCTGAGATTGGCCTGCCAGGTCAATGCCGTCCCGTTCGACGTCGCGAGGACGACACGGTCCGGTTCATACACAGTCCAGTTGCTGCCGTTCTCATACCCGACGGGAATGTCAATCGTGAGATTCACCATGCCGCCGCCCGCGTAGGCGACGTTAATGATGAATGAGATATCGCTTCCGCCGACGACGGCCTGCCCCTGCTGGACGGGGGCGCTGACAGCGACGCTCAAGACCTGGACGCTCGCGCCGAAGCCCGAGACGGCGCCGCCGGAGAAGCAGTCGTCGCAGTTGCAACCCTGAATCAGCAAAAGCGCCATGAGCAAGAAAGGAGAGAGGATAAGAAAGGTGAGGCCAAGAGGCCTAACGGCCTTCCAGTGCACGGAGCATCTCCTCTTTCGTCGTCGAGGCTTTCAGCCTCGCCGCCACGTCCGGAAGACCGAGCGCGTCCCCTGTCCAGGTGCTGAAGTCGTTCTTCTCTGCCGTGACGAAGCCTGCGAACGTCTCGTCGCTCATCGCCTGGAGCGCTCGGTAGAGGCTGTGGAGGTTCTTCAGTTGCATCCCATCGTGGAGGAAGAACGCCTTCCCTGAGGGCGCCTCGTTCACAGGCAACTGGTCGAGGCTGAAGGACGCGACGGCCTCGTCACGGGCCGGAGGAGCCTGGACGCGCGGCGCTGATTGCACCATCGAGCCGGTCCCGGTTGCCTGCCACGCTGCCTGCTCTTTCGGCAACTCCGACGCCCCTGGCCGTTCCGGCAGCCCGTCTTCCCAGACATCAGCGTCCGAAGCTGCCTCTTTCTTCTCAGGCTCCTTGTGCTGCCAGAGCTTGTGGAGGAAGCTCCAGCGTTCCTTCTTCTCGACGACGAGTCCGGGGTCCTTCGTCCATTCTTCGGATCGCATGGCATCCGCAGCCGGCTGTTGAGGAGTGGTGCCTTCGGCGGCATCTTCAGGAGGGAGAGCACGTCCGGGCGCGGGAGCCCTGACAAGGGAAGGGCTGCGTGCCTGTCCCTTGGAGAGGTGCTCTGGCCGTTTCGCCGCCGGTGTCTCCCGACCCATCATTGCAGGCTCTTGCCTGGAGTTCTCGGGTCGGGATGCCTTCGCCCTGGCCGGGCTGCCTCGGAAGCCCTTGGCGAACAGCTCGCTGCGGCGCCACGCGAGGAGAAGCACGGCGAGGATGAGCACGAGGAGGACGACCGTCAGGACCGTGTTGCCGAGCCACGACCCGTCGCGGGCGACACGCGAGACGTCGCCTGGCGCCTGACGTTCCGCCGCGGCATACTCATCGATGACCCGGACCGTGAACCAGCGGCTGTACTTGACCGTGAACGGCACCTGACCCTCGCCTTCCTCTGTCGGCAGGACCTCGTAGTTGACGCGATACTCCGCTCCCGGTTCCGCGTCCGGCGGCACCGTGATGTTGAAGTAGACGAAGCTGTCATAGGTCTCTGCAGGGATCGTGACTTCCGGGTCGCCAATGAGCGTCGCGATCTCGCTGTCGAGCGCGACCCTGATCCTGACGTCCTGCCCTTCGTCGTTCTGGAAGATGAGCTTGAAGTAGTAGTTCTCGCCCGGCGCGAGCTCGAGGGTCTTG
Source organism: uncultured Methanosarcinales archaeon (assembly GCA_964604855.1). Classification (GTDB taxonomy): domain Archaea; phylum Nanobdellota; class Nanobdellia; order Woesearchaeales; family UBA525; genus UBA153. The sequence goes on along the minus strand of CAZSAS010000135.1, from coordinate 1,097 downwards.
TCCTCCATGTACTCGTAGCTGAGCCCCAAAGCCGTCGCCTGCCGGATGCTGGAGCAGGCCAGGAGCAGGACGAATAGGCAGAGCATGATGCGTCCCCAGGCCACCCTCATGTCGTCGAGAAGTCCTGAAGAGATTTAATAAAGGTTTCGGGCCTATGACGGCGTCGTCTCGACGATCCAGTTGCTCTGGGCGTTGTAGGTGCCCGTCGGGGTCGCGCTCGGGATGTCGAGCCAGAAGTAGACGTCCTCGAGGCTGTTGTTCCCCCGTGCCAGGCTCGCGCCGCTCAGCAGGATGGTCGTGCCGTTCTGGAGGACGATGCCGGGCCCGTTCGAATCGGTCGTGTTCATCGTGACGTTCCCGACGCTGATCCTGTTCGCGCCGCTCGCGAAGTCGAAGCCGGTGATGTTGATCTGATTGTAGTCCTGGTTGCCTGTGTTGTTGAGCTGCTGGGGCTCGGGCGAGGACGCGATGTCGTCCGTGCCGGGCGTGCCGCTGAAGCTGATGCTCGGCGCGACCATGCTCACGCTGTCGAGCACCTGGACCTGCACGGTCTCGGAGTCGTCGTAAGCCGGGTTGCTCGTGTTGTCCTCGATCGAGGCGTTGATTGTCCACGGCCCCGCCTCGTCGAAGTACCAGAGCGTGATGCTGCAGTTGTACTGGCGCGTGTTCGCGTCGATCTCGCTCTCGAGGACGCAGGCGCTGCTCGTCCGCGGGCTGTTGCCGGTCTTGTTGAGGGTGATGCTCGCCGAGCTCGTGTTCAGGTCGCCGGCGCCGTTCGGGTCCGACGCGTTGAAGACGATGTGCACGATTGTGCTCCCTGAGATCTGTCCGGTGATGGCCTGCCCGGCGTTCACCGTCACGCTCGGTGGGAGGTTGTTGACCGTGACGCTGGCGGAGAAGGAGTCGGTGTCCGCGTTCACGAGCATGAGCGCTGGCGTGAGCAGGAGGAGGACGAATAGGATGGTGAGAAGGGGCGTGGCCCAGTGATTGCTGTCTCGGTTGTCGCTGCCGGGCATATGGCACACCGACGTGCTGTGAGCTTTTCAGGCGTCTGATATATGAATTTGTATACTAGTGGGTAAATTATTGATGTTCTC
>CAZSAS010000134.1:0-3179 GCA_964604855.1 uncultured Methanosarcinales archaeon | reverse complement strand
AGTCCTTGCCCGAGAAGAGGGATGCGAGGATCGTCGATTATGCAGCATGCCACCGGAGCGAATTCGGCGACATCTACCTCCCCGGCAAGTGCAAGTTCTTCCTCGGCAACACCGCCGGCCTGTTCCTCGTCGCGACGCTCTTCGACGTGCCCGTGGCGCACGCCAACCTCATCCCTCTGAGCTTCCCACCCTACCGCGAGCGTGACCTCTTCATCCCGAAGAAGGTCTGGTCGAAGCGGAAGCGGCGTTTCCTCACCTTCAAGGAGCTCAAGAAACTCGGCGAGGACGACCTCGGAAGGCTCATGAAGGCTGAGGAGTACCGCAAACGCGGCCTCGAGCCGATGGAGAACTCGCCGCAGGAGATCCTCGATCTCGCGAGAGAGATGGACGGGCGCATCGACGGCACGTGGAAGACGACGGCCGAGGACGAACGCCTGCAGGAACGCTACAGGAGGCTCTTCAGGGACGACGAGCAGTGCTCGAACTTCCGATCGCGGATCGGCGCCGTCTTCCTCAGGAAGAACAAGGCGCTCCTCGGCTAGGCCGGAGCTGAGAAACAAGAACTGAGCTTCAGTAGCTATATAAACGGGAATCGATGGCTTCGTCCTCGGACGGCCCGAAGGGAGAGAAAACGAGAAAGAAGACAGGGAAGGGTAAGGAAGCGAGAAAGAAGGGATGGGAAGGGGAAAGACGGGGAAAAGGGAAAACAGGGAAAGATATGGTCTCGGCATTCCATAAGAAGATCGCGCGCGGCTCGCTCATCATCCTCGTCTTCAACTCGCTCGCCATGCTCGCAGGCTACTTCACCCGCACGATTCTGGCCAAGAACGTGCCGCTCGAGGAGTTCGGGCTCTTCTACGCCTTCCTCACCGGCATCATGTTCCTCGACCTCTTCATCAACCTCGGCTCCGGCGAGGCCATGGTGCGCTTCATCCCCGCAATGAAGCGGCGGAGAAGGGACATCCTGTCCGCAGTGCTCCTCTTCCGCGTCTGCACGATGAGCCTCGTCCTGCTCCTGGTCTACCTCTTCAAGCCCTGGCTGGTCAGCAGCTACTTCAAGTCCCCGCTGGCCGCGGCGGGAATCGACATCTTCGCCCTCATCATCATCCTCGGCAACCTCGGGGCCCTCGTCCAGTACTATTTCCAGGCGATGAAGCGGATGTTCATGACCGGCCTGCTCTACTTCCTCCAACGGGCACTCTTCCTCCTCGGCATCCTCTTTTTCCTCGCCGTGGGGATGACGAAGAGCTTCTTCCTCATCTCCTGGGCCTACGCGTTCTCGGTCGCGATCGGGGCCCTTATCGGCATCTATTACTTCACGATGAAGGTGCGGCTCCGCTTCCGATGGGACCTGCCCTTGCTTCGGAAGCTCGCGAGGTTCGCCCTCTACTCGACACTCAGCGGCATCGCAGGCACGGTCCTCGGCTACATCGACACCATCATCATCACCAAGCTCTACCCGTCGGCCATGGTGGGCATCTACAGCTCGGTGCTCGCCACGGTCCTCTTGTTCCAGGTCTTCGCCGGGGCGGCCAGCGCCGCGGTGCTCCCCTCAATCTCCGGCATCATGGAGCGGAAAGGCAAGAAGGGGATTATCATCGGGCTCGTCGACAAGCTCAATGCGTACCTTCTCACCGTCCTCGTGCCGCTCCTCCTCCTCGTCTTCTTCTACGCGCAAGACATCTTCATCATCCTCTACTCGAAAGACTTCCTCGACGGCATCCTGCCGGCACGCATCCTCCTCTTCGGCGTCATACCGCTGTCGTGGGCGATGACCTATAACACCGTGCTGCTAGCGAAGAACAAGCCGGAGCTCGTCTTCAGGTCCACGCTCATCGGCGCCGGCCTGAATGTTGTGCTCAACCTCCTCCTCATCCCGCGCTACGCCATGGTAGGGGCGGCGATCTCGACCTCGGCGAGCTATGCCGTCATGCTCGTGCTGAGCTACGGCTACGTCAGGAAGGATTACCAGGTGCGGTTCCTCCCACCCAGGATGCTCCGTATCCTCCTCCTCGCAGCTCTTGGCATCGGCCTCCTCTTCGGCATTGACACGCTCCCGCTCTTCGGGATGCGTCTCGCCGACTTCGCTATCAGGTCGACACTCTTCCTCGTCGTCTACGGAGGCCTCGCGCTCCTCTTCAGGCTTATCGATCCCGGAGAGATACGGAAGATCCTCAGTCCGAAACTGTAATAAACCGTCCCTGATTCTCAGCTCCCATGCCCCTCCCAGTCGATCCCGAGGCTCTCGCGCGCTTCTCCTCGCCCAAGATCCTGGACTTCCGTGAGTCGGCGAAGAGGATCGGAGAGCTCAAGCAGGCGGGCAAGACCGTCGGCCTGTGCCACGGCGGCTTCGACCTCTTGCATCCTGGCCAGATGATCCATTTCGAGTCGGCGAAGAGGCTCTGCGACGTCCTGTTCGTCTCGATCACCTCGGACGGGTTCGTCACGTCGCGGAAGGGGACTGGCCGGCCGGTGTTCACCGACTCCTTGCGTGCCTACAGCGTCGCGTGCCAGGAGGCCGTCGACTTCGTCGTCGTGACGGACTTCAAGAAAGGCATCGAGGTCATCGAGGACCTGAAGCCGAGCTTCTACATCAAGGGACCCGATTTCATCACGAAGCGGACGCCGGGCATCACGGCCGAACGGGAAGCTATCGCCCGCGTGGGCGGCGAGATGCAATACACGGACGACCCAAAGCTCGGCACGACCGAGATCATCGAGTACATCAAGCACGAGCTGGACGTCGAGACGCTCCTCGTCGCGCTGGACCGTGACGGTACCCTCATCCTGAACGACTCTTTCTTCGGCAAGGAGGAAGGCTGGAAACAGGAGCTCGAGATGAACAAGCCCGTCGTGGACTTCCTCATCGCCCTCAAGACCAAGGCGAAGTGCACGTTCGTCGGCATCACGAACCAGACCGGCGTCGCGCGCCGGTTCTTCACCGAGCAGTGCGTCCGGGACATCAACGAGGAGGTGAGCCGCCGACTCAAGGAGCAGAACGTCGAGATCGCCCACTGGGAGTTCTGCCCGGACGCGGACAAGGCCTACGCGGACAAGCATCTCGAGTACGGTTTCGATCCTCGGTACGTGAAGCCGGTCACGAAGCGCAAGCCCGGCACGGCGATGGTCGACGACGCTCTCGCGGCCTTGGGGAAGACGAAGGATGATTTCTCCCGTAT
>CAZSAS010000133.1:0-3181 GCA_964604855.1 uncultured Methanosarcinales archaeon | reverse complement strand
CGCGGCATGAAGACGAGCGCCATCATGCTCGTCAGCTTCGCCGTCGTGACGCTCGCCGTCGTGGTCCTCCTCATCGTCCCCGGCTGGATCGACATCCCTGGCTTGCTCCACGGCACGCTCGCGACGAACATCCACCCCGCGAACCTCGTGCCCTTCTTCCCCTTCCAGGGCTGGTGGCCGAACGCCCTCGCGATCGTCGTCGCGGTCTTCCTCATCAGCGAGACCTTCTTCGGCGTCGAGTCGGTCTGCTTCTTAGCGGGCGAGACGAAGGAGCCGGAGAAGGTGCTCCCGCGAGTGCTCGTCAAGGCGATGGTCATCATCGCGGTCCTCGTCGTGCTGCTCGTGCTCACCAGCCTCCTCGTCGTGCCCTGGCGCACGTTCGCCGGCCTCGACACCCTCACCGGGGCCGCCGCCGCGTACTTCGGCAGCCACGTCGAGGCGCCCTACGCCTACCTCTCCTGGCTCCTCTTCGGCGGCGTGGGGCGGCAGCTCTTCACCCTGGGGACGTATCTCGTCATCATCGGCGCCGCGGCCGGCTGGGTGGTGACGACGCCGCGCCTCATCCTCAGCCTCGCCGAGGACAAGCTCTTCCCCCACCAGCTCGCGGCCATCCACCCCCGCCACGCGACGCCGCACAAGGCCATCATCTTCCAGACCGCCACCACCATCCTCTTCGTCCTCGTCGCGCTCCTCGGCGGCGCCTCAGGCTACGAGACGCTCCTCGAGATGCTCATCCCCCTCGTGCTGCTCCTGATGGCGGCCGTCGTCCTCATCGTCCCCATCCTCCGGAAGCGGCAGCCGGACACGCCGCGCCACTTCAGGGTGAAGTTCGCGCGCGCCGGGCCAATCCTCCTCGGCCTCTTCTACGTCGCGCTCATCGCGCTCTGGGTGGTGGAGAGCCCCACGCAGGCCTTCACCATCCTCCGGCTCACGTTCAGCTTCGTCCTCGCCGGCGTGCCGATCTACCTCCTGCTCACCGCGTACTACAATCCTGATGCGATCATCTCCCTCACCGGGGCCTTCGCCTTCCTCTCCCTCTGGTTCGAGAACCTCCTCCTGCCCAAGCGGATCCGGCAGGAGATACTCCTCATCTTCAGCGAGCTCAAATCGAAGCGCGTCCTCGAGTACGGCGCCGGCGTCGGCACGCTCACCCTCCAGATCGCTGAGCGGGTCGGCCCGCGCGGCCGGGTGATCGCCACGGACCTGAGCGCGCGCAACCTCCGTATCCTCGAGCGGCGCCTCCGCCGGAAGGGCTTCGCCCACGTCGCCACGCTCCACGACCCGCACCAGATCAACCGGGTGCATCCCGAAGTGGGCGAGGTCGACCTCGTCTTCAGCGTCGGCATGCTCAGCTACATCCAGGACCTGCAGAAGGTGCTGAAGGACGTGCACCGCATCCTGCCCGAGCACGGCAAGGTCTGCTTCGTCGAGTACGTCGACTACTTCAGGGTATTGCCCAACCCGAAATGGATCGACGACGAGGACACCCTGAAAGAGCTCTTCCGGGAGGCCGGCTTCAGCGTCCAGGTGGCCAAGATGAAAGGCATCTTCTGGAACTACTTGTTTGTGTATGGGGTTAAAACACAACATGCCAAGAAAGGAGTGCCGTACATCTAGGATTGAATTTTAGATTCTTAATCTTGGTAAATTGATTTCAAAAGGATTTTGCTTTCTTGTTTTTTGTTTTCTATTTCTTGTCTTCTTTTTTGTAGTTTTTTTCTTTGCTTTATTGACTAAACGAGTTGTTTTTTCACCAGTAAGATAATTTTTCGAAACCACTTTTCTTATTTTTTTTGTATGTCTGACTGCGTGATGGTTTGGACAAAGAAGTTCGATGTTTGATACTCGGTTATCGCTGTTCTTCATATTTTTATGGTGAAAATGCAAATTTGATTTATGTTTGCAGCCAGAAAATTCGCAGGTATTACCTGCTCTTTTTTTGACAGCATTTTTAATTTTTGCAGGGAGGGGCTCTCTTGATGATGCTTTGCCAAAGCTTGTCAGTTTAGGAGTCTTAATTCTTGGTAAATCTATTTTAATTCCGAAGGAATTTTTGGTCATGGATTTCATCTCTTTAGGAAATAGGGCAATGCGAGACCGATAATCGCGACCACTATTCCTGCATACAGCAGCCAATTCATCTTAATAATGGCTCCGACAATAAGTATAATTGCTCCAAGACCAAAAACGGGGAACTTCCCCATCATTGAGGCGATGCTTTCTGTCATCGTGAGTAACTCTCACATTTGTAAATATAAATTTTTCTTTATTTACCTCTCTACTTCGCCATCGGCACCGTTACGCCTTGCTCCAGTCCGCCGAGGGGCTGCACTTGCACTTTGCCGGTGAGGAGGTCGATGAGGCTCGCTTGGTGCTTGATGTAGGTGACGACGGGCTCGATGTGGAGCGTGCTGTTGATCCAGTCGAGGCCGGCGTCGAGGCCGCCGAGCTCGTCCACGAGCCCGTTCGCTTCCGCTTCGCTGCCGAGGAAGAACCGACCGTCGGCGAGCTTCGTCACGTCCGCGACGCTCATGTTCCTGTTCTGCGCGACCGCGTCGATGAAGAACCCGTGGATCGTGTCGAGTTTCTCCTGGAGGAAGGCCTTCTCCTGCGGGGTGAGCTCGCGCCACGGCGTCCCGACGTCCTTCATGCCGCCGCTGATCAGCCGGTTGTACGTGACGTTCCAGTCGCCCAGGAACTTGCCGAAGCTGAGGTAGGAGCCGATGACGCCGATGGAGCCAGTGATGCTCATCCGGTTCGCGACGACGTGATCCGCCGCGGAAGCGATCCAGTACGCGCCCGAAGCGCCGACCTCGCGGATGACCGCGACCGAAGGCTTGTCCAGGTCGAGCACTGCCTGCGCGATCTCGTCGGACGCGACGGCGGAGCCGCCTGGCGAATTGATGAGGAGCACGACCGCCTTGACGGACGGGTTCTCGCCCGCCGCCTTGATGTCGTCGACGAGGACGTCGCTCGTCGCGACGCCGGAGGAGAGCGGTCCGCCGTCCCCTGTCGCCAAGAGCACGCCGTCGACGGGGATCACGGCGACGTTCGCGCCGTAGCCGCCGCCGAGCAGCATGATCAGGGCCGCGGTGGTTGAGGCGATGATCGCCAGCCCGAACAGGATGGCGACTGCGATGACGATCTTGGTGCCGATCTTCATGTCTGTCTTCTTCATGGT
>CAZSAS010000132.1:0-3193 GCA_964604855.1 uncultured Methanosarcinales archaeon | reverse complement strand
GAGCACGCGCGGATTGTAATAGCTGACATTGCCCCACGCGCTCACGTCCTGCGGCTTGTGGTGGTCGAGCCAAATCACCGGGGTCTGGACCTTGTCGAAGAACTCGTCCTCGACGACGGGCTTGTCCACGATGAAGACGAGGTCGGGCTCGTACTCCTCCACCTTGCGGACGTATTTCGCGTCGAGGATGGGGGAGGCCTTGACCGGGATGCCCTTGCCTTCCTTCTTGTACCGGTAGAGCTGGACAAAACTGGTGGTGCCGTCGCAGTCGTCGTCGAAGAAGAACAGCGGGCGGGCGCTCGCATCCAAGGCTGCCTTGATCTCCCGCAGCTCCTTGTCGGTGATGGGCATGAGCGGGCGGAGTCCGGCCGCTTTATATGGATTTGGGATTGGCCGGGTCCGCCATCCGTCTCACCCGAAGGTAAACGTGTAGGCCTGCAGCCCTTTGCCTGCCCGGAGCTCGAGGACATGCTCGCCGCTCGCGTCGCTCGAGATGAGGCTGTAGAGGTCGTGCGCCTGCACCGTGACGTCCTTGACCTTCTCGCCGTCGAGGTAGACCCCGATCGTCACCGGCTGTTCGGCGCCCGCCACGATGTTGACGCTCTTCGCGGTGTAGTCGAGGATTATCGTTCCCGTCGCGTCGACGAGCTCCATGTTGTCGGCGTTGTTCTTCCAACGGCCCTCGAGGTAGAAATGATGCTGCGCGAGCGTGTCCGGCGGCGTGTAGTCGACGACCATGTCCGGCTGCCAGCCTTGCCCGTTGCCGAGCTGACCACGCGCGTAGCCATAGCCGAAGTAGATCTCGGGCGTACGACCCGAGCCCGAGCCCTTGTCCTCGCTGAAAGAGACCGTGCCCGAGGCTATCGTCTCGCCCGTCAGGTGCAGGACCTCCTGCCGTTCCTTCAGGAGCTCCTGGATCTTCTGCTCGGTCTGGGCGTAGCCGCCTTCCCCGATGTGGTCGTCCACGATGAAGCCGTCGATGTCGATGAGGTACTTGTGCGGCCAGTAATGGTTGTTGTAGGCCTGCCAGGTCTGGCGATCGTTGTCCAGCACGACGGGGTAGGTGATGTTCCATTTCCTCACGGCGGCGAGGACGTTGTCGTAGTCCTTCTCGAACTCGAACTCGGGCGTGTGGACGCCGATGATGAGCAGTCCCTGGTCCTTGTACTTCCCGTACCAGGAGGTCAGGTAGGGGAGGGTGCGCTGGCAGTTGATGCAGCTGTACGTCCAGAAATCGACAAGGATGACGTCCTTGCCGATGTGGTCCGCTATCGTGATATTGTCGACGTTGATGTACCCCTCCGGGCTGACGAGCTCTTTCGCCCGCTCATACTTCGCGGCTTTCATCGCGATGCGCTCCCTGTCCGTCTTGGAGAGCGGCGACGCGCTCGCGTTGCCGCTCGCATTCAGGCCGCCGTGCAGGCTCTCCACCTTGATGTCGGCGTCGGTCGGGGCCGAGGCGATCTTCGGCGTCGTCGACTGGAGGTAGAAGATGGCTGCGACGATCGCGACGAGCACGAGCCCCAAGACGATCCGCCTAGTTTTCATCCTTCACCTCCAGCGAGGCCAGGTAGGTGAGGAAGCCGGGCAGCAAGGGCAGGACGCACGGGCTCAGGAACGAGACGATGCCCGCGACGAACGCTATGCCGAGGTTGAGGAAGGAGAAGGCCATGATCTCCCCGCCGCCTGCCGAGACGCCGGTGCCGAAGATGGTGGCGACGAACGCCAGGTTGGCGATCCTGCTGAGTTGGCCGACGAAGATCAGGATGCCGATGATGACGAGGAGGATGCCGAAGACGAGGTGGATGTACTTGAACCAGCGCACGCTCCTGTTGATGAGCTTGCTCGCTTGGCCGGCGAACAGCCCCAGGATGAGGAAGGGGATGCCGAGGCCGAGCGTGTAGGCCAGGAGGAGGAGGAAGGCGCTGGAAGGGGCCGATGCCGAGAGCGCGAGGATCGCGCCCAGGGCTGCGCTCACGCACGGGCTCCAGCCGATCGCGAAGGCGGCGCCGAAGACGAACGAGGTGAGATGTTTCGATGAGAACTTGCGTTTCACGTCCACCTTGTATTCCCGTTCGAGGAATTTCGGCTTGACGAGTCCCATGAGGAAGAGGCCGAAGAAGATGATGATTGCGCCGCCGATGCGTGCGAGCCATTCTTGCACCGCGTAGCCGACGTTGGCGAGCACTGTCTGCAGGAGCACGCCGAGCAGCGAGAAGACGACCGAGAACCCGAGCACGAAGAAGACGCTGCTCGTGAACGTGTCCCAATTGATTTTCATGATGCTTACCTCCAGCTCACCCAGTTCAGGATCGCGAACGCCACCGCTTGGAGCGAGGTGAACGCGATCATGTACGGCATGACGCCTTCCGCGTACAGGGACATCATCGTCAGGTTGAAGTACAGCACGAGCACGTTGTGGAAGAGGAAGAGGAGCGCGAAGAAGACGAGCCCGAACGTGAATCCCGACCTGATCTTCACGAAGTTCTTCCCGTACACGTACAGCAGTCCCGCGATGAGCAGGACGTTCACCGCCGCCAATACCGAACTGATCATAGGATGCATCACCCTCGCTTCTTTTATGAGCTTTTACCCAAATCTTTCCCCATTTTATCGAGAATCTCGTCAAAGGTGGCGATATCCCCCGTAAGCGCTTCGGACAGGAAGTAGACGGCGCCGTAGCGCTGCTTCTCGAGCGCGTACAGGAGCCGGTTCTTCTCGAGCATGCCGAGATGGTGGCGCACGGTCTTGTAGTCGAGGCCGAGCCTCTTGGAGAGCTGGTGCGCGTTCATCGGCCGCTCCCGCAGCGCGGCGACCATCCGCGCTCGCGTGACCCCGCCCCGCGTCCCGGCGAACACGTACCAGAGGAGGTTCCGCATGGGGAGGGATAAAAGGGAAGGAACTATAAATATTCCCCTTCAGATGAAGAAATGCCCCCGCCGGGGAGTGAGTAATCCCGGTCAGATCGCAGGGTCACTCGGGATGGGATTCCGCGGCTCAACGGTTCTTGGGAGTAAAAAAGAGAAAGCGTCCCAGCGGGCTTGACTATTCGCGAGGAAGCGGCCGTTGTTGATGTTGTTGTCGCTGAACAAGCCGTTGTTGTTGTCGTTCAGGCCAACCGGCCGCACCCACAAGTAGCCGCGCCACCTTCCTTATCGTCACTGCCTCTTCAGTTGCGCAATGATGCAACAAG
>CAZSAS010000131.1:0-3198 GCA_964604855.1 uncultured Methanosarcinales archaeon | reverse complement strand
TCGAGGACTACCTCCTCATCCAGGCGAGCAGGAACCCGACATTGCCCGCCGCCGTCTCGCCCTACGCTGCCGGCTTCGGCCTCGGATCCGCGACCATCAACGCCGGGCAGACGGCCAACCCCCTGAAGGGGCAGCTCCCCTCGAACATGAACGCGGGCTCCCTCAACCTCACCTTCGTCTACTACCACAACGCGCAGGTGCGCCAGACGCAGCTGCTCGTCGGCGCGCCGCTCATCGCGAACGACAACCTGAAGGTCAGCGGGGGCGTCGGCCCCTATTGGGAGAACGGCAGCCTGCGCCTCGCCAGCGAACTGCTCGTCGAGGCCGGACCCTCCTTCCCCAGACTGTTCGGTCCGCTCGATCCCAGGCTCGTGCTGCGGCAGATGGGCAGGGACTTCACGGCCGGGCTCGGCCTCACGACGAGATTCTGAGCACTGGCCAGCTCTCCACCACTTTTTTATAGCCTCTCCCCATCCTGCAGGGCATGAAGGGCTTCATCGTCGACCGCACCTACCGGCTCATCAAGGGCGCTGACGAGAAGGGGAAGGGCAAGGAGCACGCCTACGTCTACCTGTTCGGCCGCCTCGACAACGGCGAATCCTTTCTCACGATCAACCGGTTCAAGCCGTTCTTCTATATCCACGAGAAAGACCTGGAGAAAGCGAAGAGGATTGCGCCCTTCGAGGACGAAGCGGTGAAGATGCAGAGCATGGACGGCGAGCCGGTCCACAAGGTCATCCTCACCGTCCCGAGGGACGTGCCGAAGGTGCGGCAGGCCTTCGAGGACAGCGGCATCCCGTGCTTCGAGGCCGACATCCGGTTCACGCAGCGCTTCCTCATGGAGCAGGGCATCTCCGCCACGCTCGACATCCACGGCGAGCACAAGAAGGGCCAGTTCGTGGACCGCATCTATGAGGAGCCCGCGCTCACCCCGGTCGAGTACACGCCGAGGCTGAGCGTGCTCAGCTTCGACATAGAGACGAGCATGGATGGCGAGCGCCTCTACAGCATCAGCATGGTGATGGACAAAAGGAAGAAAGTCCTGTTCCAGACCGAGCCCGGCACGGCGAAACACAAAGGCCTGAAAGCCCCGCACACCGAGCTGTTCGAGAACGAGATCCCCCTGCTGCAGCGCTTCGCCGCGCTCGTCAAGGAATGGGACCCGGACATCATCACCGGCTGGAACTGCATCGACTTCGACCTCGCGGACCTGAAGCGCCGGTTCGACGCGCACAAGCTCCCGTTCCGGCTCGGCCGCGCCGACTGGGACTGCACGCTCAGGCTCGAGAAGACGTATTGGAAGGACAGCACGGCCGACTTCCCCGGCCGCCAGGTGCTGGACGGCATCCATGTCCTCCGCTCGAGCTTCGTCCGGCTGGACGACTACAAGCTCGAGACGGCGGCGCAGGCATTCCTCGGCGAGGGCAAGCTCCTGCAAGGCGAGAACCGCCATACGGAGATCCAGGAGCTCTACATAAAGGACCCTGAGAAGCTCATCGCCTACAATCTCAAGGACTCTGTCCTGGTCCTGAAAATCCTCGAGAAGCTCCAGCTCGTCGAGCTCACCATCCTCCGGAGCATGCTCACCGGCCTCACCATGGAGCGCGTCCGGGCGAGCATCGCGAGCTTCGACAGCGTCTACATCCGACACATGAACGGGGCAGGCATCGTCGCCCCGAGTGGCACCTACACCGAGAAGCCGGAGAGGATAACGGGCGGCTACGTCATGGCGAGCAAGCCCGGCATCTACGAGTACATCCTCGTGCTCGATTTCAAGAGCATGTACCCGAGCGTCATCCGCAGCTTCAACATCGACCCCGTCGCCTTCCTGCCGGGCTGCAAGGAGAAGAGCACGACCAAGGACATCATCGTCGCGCCGAACGGCGCCTGCTTCAAGAACGATGAGGGACTCCTCCCGGGCATCATCCAGCGCCTGTGGGAGCAGCGCGACGCGGCGAAGAAGCGCAAGGACACGGTGGCGAGCGCCGCCATCAAGACCCTGATGAACAGCTTCTTCGGCGTCCTCGCCAGTCCGAACTGCCGCTTCTTCTCGCTCGACATGGGGAACGCAATCACGCACTTCGCCCAGCACTTCATCAAGCTCGCGGCGCAGAAGATCGAGGAGCGAGGCTACGAGGTCATCTACGGCGACACCGACAGCGTCTTCGTCAAGAGCGACGCGAAGGACGTGAAGGAAGCGGAGCGGATCGGTCTCACAATCCAGGACGAGATCAATGCGTTCTACGAAGGCTATGTGCGGGACAAGTTCCACCGCGCCAACTACATGGAGCTCGAGGCTGAGAAGGTCTATCGCAAGTTCCTCATGCCCAAGCTCAGGCATAGCGAGCTCGGGGCGAAGAAGCGCTACGCAGGCCTGCTCGTCAAGCACGGCAAGGAGGAGCTCGACTTCACCGGGCTCGAGTTCGTCCGCCGCGACTGGACGGAGGTGAGCAAGAAGTTCCAGCTCACGCTCCTGAACAAGATCTTCCACGAGGAGGAAGTCACGGAGTACGTCAAGCGGTTCATCAAGGACCTGAAGGACGGGAAGCATGATGACCTGCTCGTCTACCGGAAGGGCGTGCGGAAGGACCTGGCGGAGTATACCAAGACCACGCCGCCGCACGTCAAGGCGGCCAGGATTCTCGAGAAGAAGCAGGGCGGCCTGTCCAGCACGGTCATCGAGTACGTCATGACAGACAAGGGACCGGAGCCTGTCGGCTTCGTCATAGGCAAGATCGATTACGAGCACTACATCGAGAAGCAGCTCAAGCCCATCGCGGACAGCGTGCTCGGCTTCTTCGACACGAACTTCGACGACCTCATCAAGGGCAGCGAGCAGAAGACGCTCTTCGGGTATTGAAACCGCAACGCATTAAAACCCCTTCGCCCATTTTCTGCATCATGACGGAAGACAAGCCGCCGCGACGGATCCTGAAAGTGCTCGACACCTACGGCGACGGGCACGCCTGGCTCAAGAAGGTCGAGATGGACTGGGGCCGGGGGGAGAAGGGCGAGGCCTACTGGGCCGGGCTGCCGGAGAGCGTCCACATCCTCCCTGTCACGGACGAGGGCAAGGTCGTCCTGGTGAACCAGTTCCGCGTCGTCGGCCCTGGCTGGCTCTTCGAGATCCCCGGGGGGGTCATCGAGAAGCTGGAGAGCCCGGAAGAGGCTGCGTTGCGCGAGCTCGAGGAGGAGACC
>CAZSAS010000130.1:0-3268 GCA_964604855.1 uncultured Methanosarcinales archaeon | reverse complement strand
AGAAAGTGAATCAGGCGCGGCAGCAGTTCATCGAGTGCAAGAGCGACAACTCCACCGAGTGCCAAGCGGTGCGGAACACCGTGCGGCAGAACGCGCAGCCCTTCCTCACGAGCAGCGCCGACCTCGTCCTCGACGCGCTGAACCGCGTCGAGATCCAGGTGAACGCGAGCACGGAGCTGGACAACGCCACGAAGGCGGACCTCCTCGCGCAGCTCGACGCGAAGATCGCGGACGTGACCGACGCGAAGGACGTGATCGCGAACCTCGACAACAGCTCGACGCCTGACGAGATCCGGGCGGCGGCGAAGACGATCAGGGAAGCTTGGTTGAGCACCAAGACGGTGCTCAAGACGAGCGTCGGCCGCCTGATCAACGCGCGGCTCGGGAACATCATCCACCAGGTGGAGCAGCTCAGCACGCGGATCCACGCGACGCGCGACCGTCTCGCGGCCGCGGGCAAGGACGTGACGGCGCTCGACGCGAAGATGGACGAGTTCGACGCGAAGCTGGCGGACGCCAAGAGCGAGTACCAGGTGGCAGTGGACCTCTACAAGAACGCCGCGCCGGGGAAGATCGACGAGATCGCGCAGGAGGCGCACGACCACGTCAAGAACGCGCAGGACGACCTCAAGGAGGTGCGCGACACGCTCCGCGACATCGTCAACGAGATCCGGCAGCAGAACGGCGGCGGCCTCGAAGTCGAGGATGGCACGAACGCCACCCAGGGCGAGAACGAGAGCAACGAGAGCGCGGGCGAGGACGTGAACCTCTCCGTGAACGCATCGGCGAACGTGACGGCCTAAACATTTTTAAGCCGATGCAGCAGGAGGTGGACAGCATGAAAGGACTCATCCTCGCGATGCTCGCGCTCGCCGTCCTCGTGGCGGCCTGCGCAGCGCATGTGGAGAACGCGCCGACGACGACCCAGCCGGTGAAGACGGACGACGTTGTCCAGGCGCAGCAGGATCTCGGCCAGGTGGACAACCTGACGTCGGACCTGAACTTCAGCGACCTGGACGGCCTCGACCAGTCCCTCGATTTCGGCTAGGTTTTTAAGCCGAGAACAAACTTTTTAAACACCCCTTTTTCCAGTATCCCTGTCGTGTGTTAACAGGCAGTGTTCCTCTTTTTTTCTTATTCTTCTCTTCCCAGCAACCGCGTTGCCGAGAAGCGGAATCTGGAGAAGGAGACCGCACTATCCTTTCACGACGCCGATCGGCCGCAACCGCGCGACCTTCTTCGCCAGGCCCGCGTCGTGGCAGACCTGGATGACCTGGTCGACGTCCTTGTACGCGCCGGGGCTCTCTTCGACGATGCCCTTCCTCGAGGCGGCCTTGATCTCGATGTCGCAGTCGTGAAGCTGTTTCGTCACCGCTTCCGGGTCGAACTCCCTGGTGGCCTTGAAACGGCTCATCAGCCGGCCAGCGCCATGCGCCGTGCTGCCGAAGCTCTCCTGCATGGCGGTCTCGGTGCCGTGGAGGATGAAGGAGGAGGTGCCCATGCTGCCCGGGATGAGAACGGGCTGGCCGATAGGCTTGTACTCGTCGGGAAGCTCGGCGAAACCGGGCGGGAAGGAACGCGTCGCGCCTTTCCGGTGGAGCATCACCTCCTGCTCCTTCCCGTCGACGACGTGCGTCTCCTTCTTCGCGATGTTGTGGCAGACGTCGTAGACCGTCAGCATCTTCGCGGCGACGTCCGTGCCGAAGACCTGGGCGAAGGCCTCCCGGACGAAGTGGCCGAGGACGTGGCGGTTCGTGAAGGCGTAGTTCGCTGCCGCATTCATCGCGGCGAAGTAGTCGTCGGCGATTGCGCTCCCGAGGGGCGCATAGATGAGGTTCTTGTCCGCCAGTCCCTTGACGAGCTCCGGCTGCTCGTCCTCCATGCGGCGGATGTAGTCGGTGCAGACCTGGTGGCCGAAGCCGCGGCTGCCGCAGTGGATCATCACCACCACCTGTCCCTTGCCGGTGAGGCGGAAGGCCTTCGCCGCTGCTTCGTCGAAGACCTCGTCCACGTACTGGACCTCGATGAAGTGGTTACCCGCGCCGACCGTGCCAAGCTGTTTCCTGCCCCGTTTCTGGGCGCGCCTGCTCGTCTTGCCGAAGTCCGCGCCAGCGATGCAGCCCTTGCTCTCGCAATGCGCCAGGTCGTGCTCGGTGCCGTAGCCGTGCTCCACGGCCCAGCCCGCACCCTTGATGGCGAGCTCGGCATAGTCCTCATCGCTGAGCCGGACCCTGGATTCGGAGCCGACGCCGACCGGGCACTGTTCGTACAGCGCGTCGAGGAGTTCCTTGATCTTGGGACGCACCTCGTCGAGCGTGAGTGGGGTAGCGAGCAGGCGGACGCCGCAGTTGATGTCGAAGCCGATGCCGCCGGGCGAGATGACGCCTTCCTCCATGTCGAAGGCGGCGACGCCGCCGATGCTGAAGCCGTAGCCCTGGTGCATGTCGGGCATGACGATGCTCGCCGTCCTGATGCCTGGGAGGGTGGCGACGTTGCACGCCTGATTGATCGAGTCATCTCCTTTGATGTTGTCCAGGAGCTTTTCGTTCGCGTACAGGCGGACAGGAACGTTCATCTTGCCGATCGGCTTGATTGTGAAGACCGCGTCCGACTCTTTCACGAGCTCTCTGCCCTGGATTTCCATAGGAGGGGCGAGCGAGAAGCCGCTTTTAAACCTTCTCCTTGTGGTATCGGTTGAATGGAGAAGGCGCGAAGAAGTCAAGCTTTTGGATGAGTTCCGGAAACCATCCCAGTTTCAGGGCACCGTCTGTCTGGTGGCGTTCGAAGTAGTGTCGGCTGACATCCTTGAAATCATTCACCGCTTCACGGAGCTTGTTGTCGTTGCTCACGATAGCGATTTTCTGCCCGGAGATGAGACCGACGCACGCGCCGTGGTAGATGAGACTCTGGTCAGGTCCTGAGAGGGGATCCGCTGCGGTGTCAAGTATCCCGGCGAGGTGATTGACGAGCAATCGCGTGAGCATTGCAGCGGTGCTAAAGTAGGCTCCGTTCAGGGTTTGCGGCAAGGAAAAGCCGTTCAGGTCAGGATAGCCTTGCGACTCCCAGATCACGTTCTGGTGCAGGACGTGCCTGAATTCTCCCCATAAGCTACGAGGCCGTCCGCGGAGCCTCGCGCTCTGGACCACTTCTTTGAAAATGGGATGGGGGACGAGGATCGACCGCTGCCCGAACCATGATCTCACCCAGCGGAAATGCTGTTTCTGGTTGTAGACGTCTGGACGGGCAGCGGTATAACTCATCGTATCAG
>CAZSAS010000129.1:0-3269 GCA_964604855.1 uncultured Methanosarcinales archaeon | reverse complement strand
GGGCTGAGGCGCCGGTAGATCTCGGGCAGTTCGAGGATGGAACGCATCCTCCTTCATCCTGGCGAGCGCCTTTTTAAGCATTTCGACGGGAATCCTCGAAAGGAACCCCGCTCCAATAGCTTTAAATACGTCCTGGGCGCTGCCCGAAAGCGGAGCCATGAAAGTCATCATCCCATTGGCGGGCAAGGGGACGCGGATGCGTCCGCACACGCACACCCGGGCCAAGCCCCTGCTCCACGTCGCGGGCAAGCCCATCCTCGACCACGTGATGGACCGGGTGAAAGGCCTCGACGTCTCGGAATACCTCTTCATCACTGGACACCTCAAGGAGCAGATCGAGGAGCACATCACCGAGAACTACGACATCAACGCGCGGTTCATCGAGCAGAAGGTGAAGGACGGCACCGCCGGCGCGTGCCGCCTTGCCAAGCCCTACGTCACGGAACCCGTGCTCATCGTCTTCGTCGACACGATCTTCGACGCCGACCTCGGCGTCATCGCCTCGTGCAAGGACGACGGCCTCATCTGGGCGCAGGAGGTCGAGGACTACCGGCGGTTCGGCGTCATCGTCCACGACAAGCAAGGATATGTCACGAACTTCGTCGAGAAGCCGAGCGAGCCGATCTCCAAGCTGGCGAACATCGGCCTCTACTACATCCGGGACTGGAAAGGGTTCTTCAAGGGCATCGCGCACGTCTACGAGAACGGGCTCAAGGTGAAGGGCGAGTACTTCCTCCCCGAAGCGTTCATGCACATGGTCAAGGAAGGCGCGAAACTGAAAGTGCTCCCCGTCACGGGCTGGTACGACTGCGGCAAGCCGGAGACGACGCTCGCGTCCAACGCAGTCCTCCTCAAGAAGCGCCACGCCGTCAAGAGCACGACGAAGAACACCGAGATCATCGCGCCCGTCTACATCGAGGAAGGCTGCACAATCGAGGATTCGGAGATCGGGCCGAACGTGAGCATCACGACAGGCTGCACGGTGAAGAACGCGAAGCTCGCCGACTGCATTCTCGATGAAGGCGCGACTGTGCAGGACATTGCCCTCCGCGACAGCATCCTCGGCCGCGAGACCCTCATCGAAGGCGCGGGCACCGGGCAGGAGTTCAGCATGCGCCTCGGCTGCCACGCCAGGACGACGCTGCGCAAAGGGCCTGCCAAATAGGAAAGTATATAATTCTCGCGGGCCAAGCTCTCGTGAAGAGAGGTGAGGCCGTGGTCCACGTCATCCATGAGCATGCCGGCAAGCGCATCGAAGGCGAATCGTCAGGGCATGACACCGGCAGCTTCCTCCTCACGAACGGCAAGGGCTACTGCGCTCTCTGCCCGAACGGCGGCGCGAGCAAGTACGACGGCCTGGTCCAGGAGGGCTGGAAGCTCGTCGACAGCCTCATCCTGCCCGGGGCGGAGACCGTCACGGTCGTGAACCGGCTCGCGACGGCAGAGCGCCATCGCCACACGGAAGCGCGCGAGACCTTCCGGCTCGCCGACGACGCGCTCCACTACGCCGTCTCGCGACACGACGGGGAGGCCGTCCTCGACCTCGACATGCGCCCGCTCGACGACGAGAGCACGCACGGGCGGCGCTACTACCAGCACCTCGAGGGGGACACGCTCATCATCCGCTACGTCCAGGAAGGGCGGCACGAGCGCTACCTCGTCGTGAAAGGCGTGTCCGGATACCGCGAGATCGGCGAATGGCAGGAACGCCGCTATCCCTACGACGCGCGCCGCGGCGATACCTCCCGCTTCTGGGTGTGGCGCGCCGGCGCCGTCGTGGTGCACGGCGACGCGCAGCTCGTCATCGCGCAGGCCCCCGGGCTCGAGCAGGCCCTGGACCGGGCCCGGCACGCGGCCACGCAGGCCCCTGAAGAGCAGGACACGGCCGTGCGGCTCGAAGAGACGCTCGCGCTCTCCGCGCTCGACAGCCTCACCGTCCAGGATGGCCCTCGCATCCTCGCCGGCCTCCCCTGGTTCCGCCAGGCATGGAGCCGTGACGAGCTCATCTGCCTCGGCGCACACATCAAGGCGGAGCGCTTCGGGCTCGTCAAGCAGGTGCTGTCGCGCTACTACGAGGACCTGACCAGGCCCGTGCTGCGCGCCATGCCGCCAGACCATGGCCTGTCCTCTGCGGACGCGCTCGGTTGGCTCGCGGCGCGGACGCACCAGCTCTTCCTGGCCTTGCAGGAACGCGGATTCCTCGACCAGACGTTCGGCAGCCTCGAGCTCTGCCTGGTGCGAGACCGGATGGCGACCGCGCTCGAACGCCTGTTCGCGGAACGCGGCGAGCGCGGCCTGATCGTCAACGGGCCCGGAGAGACATGGATGGACGCAGCGTCCGACGGCGACGACCGAAGCGGCGCCCGTATCGAGATCCAGGCCTTGACGCTCGCCGCGATGCGCCTCGTCGCCTGGCTTGATGAACACGCACGTCAGGAGTCGGGCTGGCGGCGGCGCGGGGACGAGTTCGCGGCGCGCGTCCGTGCCGAGTTCTTCAGGGATGGTCGACTGATGGACGGTGTTGACGACGGGACGCAACGCCCCAACATCTTCATCGCCCACTACGTCGCGCCAGAGCTGCTGATGGACGACGAATGGGAAGCGGCGTTCGACGCCGCGCTCGCCGCGCTCTGGCTGGACTGGGGCGGACTCTCGAGCATTGACACGAAGCATCCCTTGTTCCAGCAGCGGTATAGCGGCAAGGACGACCGGAGCTATCACCGCGGCGACTCGTGGTACTGGGTGAACGCGCTCGCAGGCATCTGCTTGTCGCGCGTCGACGGCGAGCGATGGCGCGCCACCATCGACAGGCTCCGCGAAGCCTGCCTCGCCGACCTGCTCTGGCAGGGCGCCGTCGGGCACTGCAGCGAGCTCAGCTCCGCCGCGGAGCAGGAATGGGGCGGCTGCTTCGCCCAGGCCTGGAGTGCCGCGATGCTGTACGAGCTGCTGCAGGAACAGTTCGTTTAACACCAATTATATGGAGTCGGCCGAATTCGTGAGGCTGGGGCCTTATATTGGTGTTATGTGATCTTGATACTCCAGTATCTACTCGGCTGCTTTTCGCTCGTCTCGTTTTCTTCTTCCCGTCCACTCGATTACTCTCCATATAGAAATTATTAATCTCTTCCAAGCCATCCTAAAGCTTTTAAACGCCTCCGGCCCACTGCTGACGCATGGCCGTCAGCGAAGCGCTCAAGTGGCTCCAGGGTTTCACGGAAGGCTTCACTCCCTACCTGAACCTGCTCGTCATCTTCTTCCTCATCCTCTTC
>CAZSAS010000128.1:0-3287 GCA_964604855.1 uncultured Methanosarcinales archaeon | reverse complement strand
TTCCCACGCCACCACCAGGATCGGCCGCAAGTGATCGGCGGCGCTGTTCACCAGCGCGATGAAGCGGCGACTCTCCTTCGGCAATCGTCGCCATGACATGCGTCTATTGACTGCTTCGAGGAGATCGCGCGGGAGGTATCTCGTCTCCTCCTTGATGTCGTGGAGCAGCGCCGCCGTGAGGACCTCTTCCTGGATGTGTGGGGGATAGAGATGCCAGTGGTCTGCCGCCCAGACGCTGTGGACCGCGACGTGGAGGTTTTCCAGCTGCATGCGCGCTCCTGTCTCATTGAGGGTCTCGAAGATGAGCTGGCCGAGCTCGGCGGTGCGCTTCTCTGCAGCCCTCGCCAAGCGGTGGTGGCGGAAGAGCGTGTCCGCGATCGCCGCCCCTGCGAATCTCTCATTCCCGTGCTCGACGAGGCTGTCCAGCTCTGCGCCGAGCTCGAACATCGCTGCGCGTTGCTCTGCGATGTCGCCGAGCACCCGGGGACTGTAGTCCATGATGCTGCGATGAATGGCCTCTTCGCATGAAGGATCGCCCAGCTGCTTGTCCAACGCGTCAATCGCGTCTGCGGTGCCTGTGTAGCTCGGCTCTTGCGTGCTCATCGCGTCCCTCGGATTGGCTTTTCATTTATAACGATTATTAAAATACTCACTGTTCAGTGAAGACTCATGTGTTCCAGTGCTTGTCGCCGACCCAGTGGAGGGTGGCGACGACCTTGCCTGCCGTCGCGTTCCGCATGCCCGTGGCGTCCATCAAGGCCCTGCCGACTGCGAGGGGCTTGCCATGCGTCTCGTCGATGATGACGACGAGCCTGCCTTCCGCGACGCCGTCCTCCACCGCGGTCACGCCTGGGCGCATCACGTCCGCGCCGTTCACGACGTGCTTCACCGCGCCCATGTCGACGGTGACCGCCTTGAGGAGATGCGGCCGTCGCAGCAGGAGCCTGAGGTGCGGCACGAGCCCGTCGTCCTGGCGGAAGAGCCACGGCTCTCCGTCCACGACGTAAGACTGTCCGTCAAGAATCTCTACCGCGTCCTTCTTCGAGAGCTCGATGCCGAGCGGCGCGAGCTCCTCGTTCAACGCTTTGATCTCCCGCTTGCTGAGACGGCGCTTCCCCATAGGCAGGGGAAGGAGAATCTTCTTTAAAAGGTTCTGCTTGGGTCCCAAACACGCGGCAGAATCCTATCGCGCCACGGTCGCGGCGCCGAGCAGGCCGGCGTCGTCATCCAGGACGAGGCTGACGGGGATCCTCTGCAGCAGCGCTTGCCATTGCGGATGGCGATGCTTGGAGAACTCGTCGAGGAACGGCTTGCCGAACAGCGACGGGTTCTTCTGCACGACGCCACCGCAGAGGTAGACGCCGCCCCGGGCGCTGGTGTCGAGCGCGAAATTCCGGCAGCGCCGCGCGAGCAGCTCCGCGAACTTGTCGAGCGCCGCCTTGCTGCACGGGTTGCGCCTCCGGCTCTCGCTGATGGCCGCCGCGTCGAGCTTCCGCGGCAGGAGCGCGTTCTCCTTGAAGCGGGTCAGGCGGATGTAGCGGTACAGGCGCTCCAGGCCGCGGCCGCTGAGCAGGTCCTCGTGCCACACCGGGCTCTCCACCGCGCGCCGCTCCTCGTGGTTCGTGAAGGCGCCGAGCGCGTACTCGTCCTTGCCGTGGAGTGCCATGTCGCTGTGGTGCGCTTCGCTCAGCATGGGCTTCCAGCCGTGCGCGAGGGGGATGAGGATGGCGTGGCCGAGCCCGGTGCCCGGGCCGATGATGGCGCGCGCCGCGCCCGGCACGGGTCTGCCCTTGCGCAGGACCTTGACCTTCTTCGACGGCAGCGTGTCGAGGGCGTAGGCGATGGCCTCGAAGTCGTTCAGGACGCGGGCGTGCGTCAGCCGCGTCTTGCGTTCCAGGTCGGTCTCGGCGAGGGTGAGGTGCGCGTTGTTCATCACGATACGGCGCCTGCCGTGCTTCTCGCTCGGCGGGCCGGCCACCGAGAAGCCGCCGGTCGTGGCGCGGTAGCCCCGCTCTTCCGCTTTCTGGAGGAAGGCATCGACTGCCTTGTAGAAGTTCGCCGTGCTCCGTGTCGCGGCCTCTTCGCGGAGCACGATGCGGGGCCGCGTGCCGTCCAGGTTCACGATGGCGAAGCGGGCGTTGGTGCCGCCGACGTCCGCGGCGAAGACTGCGCGCATGGGGAGAAGCAAGAGGGAGAGGTTTTTAAGATTTTAGCACTGCGCCTCGGTGGCGGGATATGCAGGCGCGGCCCGTCCGGGCGGCCTGCCTAGATGACGTCCTCGATCGGCGGCTTGCCTTTCGGCTTGCCTGGCGTCTGGGCCTGGCCGAGCGGCGCGGTGCCAGCGAACGCCGCGGCTTCCTTCTCGAGGTCGACGCCGAGCTCCTTCAAGGCCGAGACGTGCATCTGCAGCAGCTGCTCCACGATGCCGAGGATCCTGCCGAGCTCTTCGCGCTCCTTCGCGAGCACGGCGATGCTGCCCTTGTGATAGCCGATCGTCTCCTCGTTGGAGCCGGCCTTGCTGCTCTTCTTGGTCGCTTTCTTCGCTGCCATGGGATCACCTTGTGAATGCTCTTTCGTTGGAGGACGAGTAGGGTTATTTAAATGTGGTGGAACGGGGAAAGCATAAAAACGCGCTGCCGTTCGTCCGCAGCATGCTTGTGTCCTTCCTCGAACCCTATCTCGACGCGGACGGCGCGCTCATCCCTGCAGATGCGTGGCGCTCCTTCGTCGACGGCTCGGTGCAGGTTCCTGCCGTTTCCGGAGGGAACCGAGGGCCTATCATCCAAGAACTCCAAGAAAAGCTCGAAGCGGCAGTCGAGAAAAGGGCGGCTCACGCATCGCATGCCAGGATCGGCGTTCTCTTCTCCGGCGGCATCGACTCCGTCCTTATCGCGTTTCTCCTGCAGCGCCTGGGCAGGGACTTCCTCTGTCTCACCGTGGGCTTCCAGGATGGTGGTGCCAAAGCTCCTGAAGACGTGGTCGAGAGCGCGCGTATCGCGAAGCTGCTCGGGTTTGAACAGGAAATTATTACTTTCAATATAGAAAACATCGAAGAACTGTTCCGGAAAACCGCCAGGATTCTCGGAAATCCTCTGGTGACTGTGGTGAACATCGGCGTCGGCGCGGTCGAGGTCGCGGCCATAGAGAAAGGCAAGGAATTGGGCCTCACGCATTTCTTCGGGGGACTGGGAGCCGAGGAGCTCTTCGCCGGCTACGACCGCCATGTCCGGGCCTGGCACGACGGCGGTGCGGAAGCCGTGAAGACCGAGGTGCTGCGCGGCCTCGGC
>CAZSAS010000127.1:0-3318 GCA_964604855.1 uncultured Methanosarcinales archaeon | reverse complement strand
CGTACCTCCTCGGAGAGCACGTGAACATCACCGTCGATCCGACAGGCCTCGGGAAGCCTGCGCTTTGGATTACGACGCCTGAAGGCCGTTTCCGCTACAACGGAGCGCTTGATGGCCCTGTCAGCTATGTGCCTGCGCACGAAGGCAACTACGCGCTCACCTTGGAGGATAAGCTCGACCCTGGCCATCAGGAAGAGCGCAACTTCACCGTCAGGCTCGAAGCGGGCGGAGAGGAGAACTCGAGCATCGCTTCTCCACCGACGGGCGAGGGCCCGGTCGCAGTCGACCTCGTCGCGACCAAGACGGCCTACATCCTCGGCGAGACCGCCACCATCGACACTGTTCCGGCAATGGAACCTCCCGGAGACTGGGTGCTCTATGTCCAGACTCCCAAGGACCACTATCGATACGTGGGCATCCTGCGCTTCCCGCTCAGCTTCCCGACACGGACGCTCGGCAGCCATGATATCGAACTCCGGAACGGCGCAGGCAGTCTCCTCGCGCAGCTCTCGTTCGACGTCGTCGAGGAGTTACCGCCCAAATCGGGAAACGCGACAGGCGAGAACCAGACGGCCGCGACCCCGCCCACCTTGCCACCGACGAACCTCACAGCAGACGTCACGACGAACACCGGTGCGAACATCAGTGAGAAAACAGGGACGTTCGACACCGCCCCCCCGCGAGAACCCATCAAGCTTCCAGGAAGCGGCATCGCGCACCAACTGGCGCTCAAGGACAGCCACAGCCATGCCTTCCCGACCAGGATCGAGATCAGGGAACAAGCCGAGTCCGGAACGAGCGACGCTGCGCCCGCCGCAGCGTTCGACGCGTCCGCGATGACCATCCAACCAGCACGCTATGACGTGACCCTCCTCCCTGAACGCTCGCCGGTGATGCGGCTCAGGCTGGACGGCCTCGAGATTGGCGGCGGACAGCTCGTCCTCGGCCTCGATGACGTCCCGGGCGAGCGCGTCAACCTTCCGGCGGATTCGGGCAGGGACGCGCCGGTCGTGAACAGCTACGCTATCGACCTCAGCGGCGCGAACTTCACCAACGGGAGCGCCACGATCATCGCGAAGGGCACTGCGCTCTACAAGTGCGCCGCCTGGAATTTCACCAACCAGAGCTGCGACGGCGGATGGGTCAGGGCGATGGGCCTCGTGCCGGGAGAGGCGTACACCATCCCGCTCTTCCCCGGTGACCCGGGTTACGCGGAGACCGGCCTCGCCACCGTGAACACTGAGCGGAGCGTCTACACGCCCGGCAGCACCGCAACGCTCCTCATGGTCGTGCTGGACACGAACGGACATCTCGTCAAGAACGCGAGCGTCACGCTGACGGTTACGGCGCCTGATAACAACACCGCGACCTACACGACCGATGCCAGCCAGATCATCGAACGGGAGAAGGGCATCTACGTCGCGAACCACACTCTCTCCCAGCCAGGGAACCACACGCTCGACGTCACCGCCAACGCGCCCGGCGTGAACGACACGATGCACAGCTTTGTCATGGTCGCGAGCAGCTCTCCGTACGACATCTTGAGGAGCAGCCCGGTCACGACCGACCCCTGGAGAGGGCCCTTTGCGACGAATGTCACCATCATCGCCTCGAACTCGTCAAGCACGTTCGGCTACACCGAACGGCTCCCCGCCAGCTTCGCCATCGAGAGCGCGGGCAATGCGACACTGACCTCAGACGCCATCTATCATTACTTGACCTGGACAGGGTTGTCCAGCGGCGCCACGGTGAGCTACGTCGCTCGTCCCCCGCTCGTGACGCCAGAGCTCCACGCGCTCCGCGGCACCGTCTACGGCCCGGGAAACGACGTCTTCCTCGAGGCCCGTCCGTGGTGGCTCGCTGTCGACCCTGAAACGAGCTACGCCGCGTTCGAGAGCGGCGACATCGACACATGCGTCCTGGGCAAGCAGGTCTTCGCTATCGCCTGGTGCCAGAACGAAGCCGACCCGAACGACCAGTGCCGCCTTGCGGTGTACAACACCACAGGCGTGCTCATCGACGCCATCGACCTCGACTCGGGCAGCGCGATCTACAGCCGGGTCGGCATCAGCTGCATCAACAGCACCGACATGATCGTCGCGCACATCAACGCCACCGGGCTGCAGCTGGAACAGCATGAGCAGAGCGCACATCAACGCCACCCCCGAAACGCTCCTTGTGGCCCGCTACAAGCTCTCCGCGGGAACGCTCAGTCTCGCGGACGGCTGGGACCAGCTCAGCGCGGACTACGCCGATCCCGGCGAGGACTATTTCGACACGGCAGTGACGACCCTGAGTGACACCTACAGCGTCGTCTTCGGCGGGAACAACATGAACGAGGACATGGAAGGCTACCGGATCACGCACAGCAACCTCGCTGTGAACGGCCCCTGGCAGTATGACGGGAACATGGCAAGCGACACGCCCTGGGACAATCTGGTGGATGGCTGCGCCTACGCGAGCAACAGGGTCATCGGCTGCTGGTTCGACGACCGGAGCGGGAACTTCTACCGCCTTCGCGTGCTTGACGATACCGGGACGGAGGTCATCGCTCAGGCGAACGTTGACGGAGAGATCGGTGCCGACGGCGCCGTCGCCTGCGACTGCATGCGCGACAACCGCGTCGCGTTCGGCTGGTACGACAGCAGCAACACCAATCTCTATATCAGGGTCGGCGATTTCACGGGCGATGTCATAACGCCCATAATTGCCGCGACCAGCATCGACGGCAACCCCGGCACGAGCCCGCGCCTCGCGGTCAGCGAGATCGACGACGAGGGCAGCAGCCTCTTCGGCATCATCTGGAACGACCAGAACAACGGGAACATCCAGACAGGGATCTATGACGAGAGTGGCACGCAAGTCACCGCGCCCTTCGTCGTCACCTCTTCCGAGAACACGAACGAGCTCTACCGGATGGTGGACATCGCCGGGAGCGACTCGCTCCGAGGCCTCAAGCTCTGCGACGGCAAGTTCGTCGTGGCGTACACGAAGAGCGACGGGAGCAGCTACTGGGACGCGTACGACATCGACGGCACGCAATGGGACGGTGTCTGTCCAGGGCCGCCGACCATCCAGTCGACGCAATGCGACAAGCAAGGGACGGGCTGGGTCGCGTGCGACACCCTCACCGGCGGGGACGTCATGACCTCGGTGCGGGCCGACTGCACGAGCGGAGGCGGAGACGGGGTCAAGAACGTCACCTTCGTCCTCCAGAATGCGGACAAGGGGCGTACCTACTTCAACGTCACCACCTTCGACAATAGCACCGGCTATTGGGAGTACGACATCCCGGACATGGAGCTCTGGCAGGCCGGC
>CAZSAS010000126.1:0-3332 GCA_964604855.1 uncultured Methanosarcinales archaeon | reverse complement strand
AGACCGGAAGCGGTGAGGTTGTTCCGGTCCTCGTCGAGCAGGATGGCCTGCGCGGCGGACAATCGTTCGGACACGATGAGATAGCTCTCGAGCTCGGCCAGGGTCTTGAGCCTGCGCTTCTCGAGCCGGCTCTCGTCGTCGCTGATCTCCTTGAGCAGCTTCGCATAGATCACCGTGCGTTCCTGCTGGTTCAGGTCCTCGAAGGCGCGGCCGCGGAGCGTGGTGAGGTCGCCGAAGCAGTAGCTCGCCGCGCTGTACCAGTCCTTCGCCTTCAAGGCCTCTTCGCTCCGCACGGTCCCGTTCGTCGCGACGCCTTCCCCCTTCTTCTCCAAGGACGCGGCGAGGCCGTCCCGCCGTTCGCAGAGCTCCGACGCCACCGTCTTCATGATGACGGTATAGGCGGGCGGCTCCTCGAGCGGCTTCACGCTCGGGAAGACGTCCTGCCCGGTGAACTGCCTCAAGGCCTCCTTGAGCGTCGAGACCCTGAGGACCTCCACGCCGACCCCCGAGAGGTTCACGGGACTCTGCAGGAGCGAGAGGTTGACCGAGACGTTCTCGCCCCGCGCCGCGCTCTCGTTCAGGAAGGCGAGGTAGCTCTCGTTCACCTCGCTCGGATAGCTGAACGTGCTGATGAGGACGCGCTTGAGGCCCGCTTTCGCGGCCGCCTCGGCTTTCTCTTTCTCCCCGGCGACCGGGCCGACGATGCCGCCGCTGTTGATGGTGCCGGTGATCGCGACCTTCTCGTCAAGCTTGAGCCCTTTCAGCATGGCCGCCGTCAGCACCGCGATGGCGGCGCCGGCGCTCGGGCCGCCGACGACGTTGCTCCCCGCCCTGATGGTGTAGAAGAAGTCATCGGTGTCGCACGGGGCGTCGACGAGGGCGCAGGCCACCTGGTTGGCGTAGCGCGTGCTGCTCTGGGTGTCGAGCCTGGTGAGGGGATAGGTGTCGAGGAATATCTGCCCGGTGCCGGGCCTGATCTCGAGGTAGAGGTCGGCGGTGCCGCCGGTGCGCTGCCGTCCGTCCTCGCTCTGCGCGACCGTGAGGAGGGTGATGTGACCGGTCTGGGCGAGGACCGGAACCGGAAAAAAGACGATCGAAAAGAAGACGATCAGCGACACGAGGATGAGGATGGTGGCGACGGGGCGGGCGGACGTCATCTCAGTGCTTCCTCTTGTTAGTGTTTCCCCTTGTTCCTGCCGCGGCGTTCCACGACCTCGAGACGGTCGAGCACCGCCTGCGCGTTCTTTGATTTCTTGTAGCCTTTCACGAAGGCCCGGTACGCAATATCGGATACGGCATGATGCTTGCTCTCGAGCGCCTGCTTGAAGAGGTGGATGTCCACCGCCTTCTCCTCCGCGGCGTCGCTCGCGCGGCTCAGCCCGAAGTCGATGAAGAAGAGCGTGCTGTCCTTGACGAGCATGTTGCTCGTGGTGAGGTCGCCGTGGATGATGTTCGCGTCGTGGAGCATGGCGAGCTGCGTGCCTACCGCGCGGGCCCAGGAGACATCGCCGTCGAGCAGCGTCTTGAGCTGCACCCCGTCGATGAATTCCATCTCGATGAGCGCCTCGCGGTCGGTGCCGAGCAGTCTCGGGGCAGGCACCGGGGCCTTCTTGAGGATGTTCGCCTCGCGCCGCGTCCGCGTCCTGCGCAGCTCCGCGTCGAGCGCGGGATGACGATAGCCCTTCGGCACTCGGTCCTTGATGACGCGAGGCTCGCCCTTCCCTTTCTCGAGCAAGATGACCGCCTCTGCCCCGGAGCCGATTCGCTTCTTCGCCATGGAAGCGGAGAAGTCAGCCCTAGTTTTAAAGCTTGACTTGCGGGTCAAACGCGGTTCGCACGTCTTCAACAACCAATGATATTCAACAACCAATATAAACCGGAAGGCTTTAGGAGCGGATATGGGGAAAGGTTCCAGAACAGGGAAAAGGGTTGGAACGCCAAAACGCAGGATCAGCCTCGCGCTGAGCGGCGGCGGCGCGTGCGGCTTCGCCCACGTCGGCGTGATCCAGACCCTGGAACGGGCGGGCTACGAGATCGTGGAGGTCGCCGGCACGTCGATGGGCGCGGTCGTCGCGGCCTATTACGCCCTGCACGGCGAGGTCGACACCGTCGCGAGCTTCGCCCGCGGCCTGGACCGGAAGCGCTTCCTCGGCTTCCTCGACCCGACCTTCCCGGCGAGAAGCCTGCTCAAGGGCGACAAGTTCCGCCAGCTCCTCAGGCGCTGGTTCGGCACCGCCAAGGTGCAGGACGCGCGCATCCCGCTCGCCATCACCGTGACCAGGTTGCGCACCGGCAAGAGCGAGATCCGTCGCGCTGGCAGCCTCGTCGACGTTCTCATGGCGAGCAGCACGCTCCCCGGGCTCTTCCCGGCGCAGCAGCTCGGCGACGACTACTACGTCGACGGCGGCATCGCCCTCTTCACTCCCGTGAGTGCACTCAGGAAACGGGGCACGCTCAAGGTGGGCGTCGAGCTCTCGCTCGCGATGCGCGAGCCGCCCCGGTTCGACGAGAACGGACCCCACCTCGCGGACGTCCTCACCCTCATCTACGGCATGCAGCTCGAGCGGAGCCAGCGCGAGCCCGAGCCGGAAGGCACGGTCATGATCAGGCCCGACACGGGCAGCTTCCGCAACTTCCTCGACTTCCACCGCAGCGGCGAATATCTTCGGAAGGGCGAACGGGCAGCGAAGGCGGCCTTGCCGCGGATCCGGAAGGCCTTTTCCGAGAGGCGGAAAGCAGTGAAGAGCGCTACTGCTTGACGACCTTCCGCCGCACCGCGCCGCACGCCTGGCAACGGAGGATCCGCACGCCCTTCTTCACCCTGATCGTGCTGTTCTCGCCCTGGACGAGATAGGCGTCGCACGCGCGACAGTACCGGTTCCAGAACTCAGGGATGCGCAGCTGCACCCGCATCGCCGCCCTGCGCGCCTGCCGCACCCTGCGGCGCGCCATCGCGTCGTCGCCCGCGGCGTGGAAACGCCCCGCCTCGCCGAACAACCGCGCCGCTTCCTCCCGAGCCGTGTCGAGGACGTGGTCCGGACGACGCTTATGGCTGCGCTTCACGAAGGGCATGCTGCGTGAAAGCCGGTGCGCGCTTATAATGTTTTTCGATTCTTTTTCATCATGCGGAAGATATATAAATCAGCGTTCTCGGTCTCCGAGGGAAAGAGGTGGGTGTTTGGGACAGAACCAGGTGAGTGTCCGTATCGGCGGCCCGGCAGGCATGTATTCATCCTCCGCCTTCTCTACGATCTTATAGTATTCCCGACACTCGGGCAGCGGCGACACGTTCTCGGCGAAGACCGAGGTGATGTTCTGGACGTGGACATACG
>CAZSAS010000125.1:1035-3363 GCA_964604855.1 uncultured Methanosarcinales archaeon | reverse complement strand
CACGGGCATCTTCATACTGCAGAACGGTACGCAGAACCTCACGTTCATCGACAGCTACGGCCGCATGATGGTCGCGGGCACGGCATCCATAAACCAGGGCAGCTGCTCCGCGGGCACGGGCGGCGGCTTCCCCATCAAAGCAGGAGGCACGACCGTCGGCGTCCTCGACAAGCAGGGCGACCTCTGCCTCACCGGCACGCTCACGCAGGACAGCGCCCTGCCGCTGAGCGCACCGGCCGGCGGCGGCATGCTCATCAGGAACGGGACCGGCGCGAACGTCGCCACGATCGACACGTCGGGCAACATGGTCCTCGGCATGGACCTCGTCACGCGAGGGTTCATCACATAGGGCACGCCGTAGAACAGATCGGCAGAGCACGTGAAAAAAGATATAAACACCGGATGGAGGCGAGGAATGGGGAAGAGCGTGGACGGAAAGGCGTTCGGATGGATGCTGGTCGTGGCCCTCCTTATCCTCTCGCTCCCTCCCGCGCTCGCGGTCGGGTTCGACTGCACCTTCACCACGAGCTGTTCCGGCACCGGCCTGCTCCGGGCGAAGAACGACACCGGCGGCTTCAACAACGCGCACGTCGAGCTCATGAACTACTCGGGCAGCTACCCGTACACGCTGTGCTGCGTCACGGACGCGAACCACACGCTCGACTACGACTGCACGAACGAGAACGCCACGGTCCTGCTCCGGGCGAACGGAAGCAGCAACCAGCACGTGCAGCGCCCGGGCGCGATCCCGCAGTACACCCACGACATCTGCATGGCTCTCTCTCCCGGCAGCTTGAGCTGCGAGTATGTGAACGGGACGTGCGGCGCCAACTACAGCCCCGTCCTGAGCATGGCCTCGTCAGAGGTCAACGACGGCCAGTACAACCTCACCAACGCGCACGTCGGGAACTATTCCTGGTACACGCTCAGCCTGTGCTGCCAGGGCGGGAACTCGCCGCCGACAACGCCGACCCTGCTCTACCCCCTGGACGGCAACAAGACCGTGTTCGAGCGGAACATCACATTCGACTGGACGGACAGCACGGACCCCGACGGCGACCCGTTCGACTACGATTTCAACCTGACGCAGGTCACCTGCGCGGACGACTACCAGGATGCCGTCAGCGCGAGCACGTATGACAGCGGCGAGCTCTGCGTCGACAAGGTCTACTGGTGGAAGGTCCGCGCCTGCGACGCGGGCGGGTGCAGTCCCTGGACCGGCTTGTGGAACTTCACCATCGCGAGCGTGATCGGTCTCACTTTCGACGTGAACAACACGAACTTCGGCAGCATGCAGTACAACACGACCGACAACACCACGGACGGCAGCCCCCCACCCTTCATCGTGAACAACACGGGAAACGTGAAGGTGAACGTGAGCATCAATGCGACGGGCCCATTGTTCACCACGAGCTTCCTCGGGAATGACACCTGGCAGTTCAAGGCGCGCGAGTACGAGCCGAACGCGTTCGTGGTCGGCACGAGCCAGACGGCATGGGCGAACATGAGCGCTTCCGATCCGCATGTCTTCACCGACCTGTTCTACGGCGGGGCGCGGGACGCGACCTATGTCGACATCCTTATCGACCTGCCGCCGACCGAGCCTGCGGGCTACAAGAGCAGCGTCGTGGTCATCACGGGGACGTACAATGGATGAGCGAGGACGTACAATGGATGGGTGGACAGTGAGGCAATCAGCCCTCTTCCTCCTTTTCTTGGCCTGCTCGGTCCTCGTCTGCACCCTCCCGGCAGTCTCGGCCCTGCAGCTCAGCCCGGCAGCGAAGACCTTCACGTACGAGCCGCATGCCGTCTCATCCTATCAGCTCCGCGTCCTGAACGATCAACGGCTCGACCTCGCGGTGAGCGTCTCGGTGGAAGGCTCCCTGGCTGGGCAGGTCGCGCTGAGCGAGCAGCGCTTCCTCATGCCGCGCACCGAGGGCGAGCATCGCGTCACCGTCACGGTCGCGCACCCGGACGAGCGCCTGCTCACGCCCGGGCCGAACCTCGTGAAGCTCAAGGTGAGCGCCGCGCCCGCCATAGGCGGCCAGTTCGGCGGCGGCGTCACGCTCGTCGAGACGCTCACCCTGTTCTACCTCTACCCCGGCAGCTTCCTCGCGCCGAGCTTCAGCGCGGGCGACGCGCCGCCGGACGGCGACGCGTCCCTGCTGCTCAGCTTCTCGAACTACGGCCGCGAAGCGACGCTCGCGCGCGGCGCGGTCGCCATCCTCTCCCCCAACGGGGAACATATCGGCGAGGCCGACCTCGGCACGACGACGATCGCCGCGGGCGCGGACGGCAAGCTCGAAGGCTCGTGGCCGGCCGGCGGGA
>CAZSAS010000125.1:0-1025 GCA_964604855.1 uncultured Methanosarcinales archaeon | reverse complement strand
TACCTGGCGCGGGCGACGCTCCGCTACGCGGGCAAGGGCAGCGTCGAGACCGCGGTGCGCGACGACGATTTCCGCGTCGGCTCCCCGCGCGTCTCGTTCGGGGCGCTCGTCGCCAACTTCACCGCCGGACAGATCGCGGGTGTGCATCTCCCGGTCACCCTCGCATGGAACGAGCCGGTGGAGACGGCGGCCACGTTCATCCTCCTCAACGCGACAGGGAGCGAATTGTTCCGGATGACGACGGGCCGTGCTTCCCTCAACCCCGGCGAGACGGGTGACGTGCGCGGCTTCCTCGAGATTCCGGACGTGCCGGCGGGGAACTACACGCTCCGCGTCCTGGCCGAGAACCCGGAAGCGGGGGCCATCGGAGAACGTTCCTGGATCGTGCCCCTCGCGCCCGCTCCTCTCGGCGCCGCGCACGTGTTCGAACGGGCGGCGAGCCTCCTCCCCATACTCATCGTCGTGGCGCTCCTCCTCCTGCTCATCGTGACGCTCATCCTCAACGCGCGCAAGTCGCGCAAGGATTGGAGGTAATGCTGAAATAATTTAGGCATCAGGGTTTCCGCCGTAACCATTCCGAAATGAAAAACAGTAAACTTTAAATATGCACTGATCGGAGGAGAAGACACCATGGTGAAAGACATCTCTCGGAATACCATTTTCGTTCTGGTCATCCTCACCCTTATCGTCACGGCTTTGGGGACTTGGACGGTGTTGAATCACATTGAGGCTGGTTCCGTGCCCGTGGCTCAGAGCCACCCTGTCGGCAGTGGCGAGGTCCAGTTCGTCATCGGCCAACCCTCGACTCCAGCGAGCAAAGCGGGCGAACCGGTGACGGGGCAAGTATCGTTGGAAATAACCGGTTAGGAGGGGAAACAATGGACATCTCGAACAAGAGCTTAGCATTCCTGCTCGTCGCGGCGATTGTGGTCAGCCTCGGCGGCACATTGGTAAGCCTGAACCAGCTCGCCAGGGTCGGCTTCGTCGGCATGGCGGCGCAGGACTCGGGCGAGACGAACTTCACG
>CAZSAS010000124.1:0-3399 GCA_964604855.1 uncultured Methanosarcinales archaeon | reverse complement strand
CCCATTTCGCGGTCGCGCGCAGCAGGCGGAGGAAGCCGCCGTAGCGGATGATGAGGAGGTCGAGGACGTGGCCGCTGAAGCCGTTGATGTGACTTTCCGCCCCGTAGACCTTGATAGCCTTGCAGAACTGCTTGGCGAGCCGGACCTCGTCACGAAGGCGACCACAGAGATATTTCTTCGCATATGTGACGTGGAGCGGGCTCATGTCCGTGACGTTGTGGGCCTCGCTCGCTTTCTTGACGGCGAGGACCGGGATGAGCTCGAAGCCGTAGCCGTCCCGCGTCAGCTGGAAGTAGTCCCTGCTGCCGTGGACGCGTGTCGCGTCCCGGGGCAGCACCTTGGCGAGCAGCGCGCTGAGCGAGTCGCCCACGTGCGCCCTCTTGTCGAACCGGACGAAGATGTCGATGTCGTGGTCCCCCTTGAGGAAGGTGCCCTTGGCCGCGCTGCCGCCGACCATGGCCGTCGCCTCGTATTCCGCCTGCCTGAGCCGCTCGTTGAGCGCCTTGACGAAGCGGTCCGCCTCCGGAATCTTGTCCTTCGGCGGCTTGATGCGGCCGAGCGCCACGTCGAGGACGCGTTGGAGCCTGCTCTTCACCGTCTGGCTGCCTGCCATATGGCTGCCCATCAGGATTCGCCAGTTAAAAATTTTTATAAAAAAGTTTTATAAACCATGAAGGGGATGGATGGGGGAGTGGCGAGGGTCACGAGACGATGAAAGAGGTGCCCGTGTGGAAGCGATCAGCTATCTGACCGGCCTGGCCCTGCTCCTCATCGTCGGCATCATCGCGACGGTCGTCGCCCGCAAGCTCCGCGTGAGCAGTATCCTCCTCTTCATCCTCACTGGCATCCTCCTCGCGAACCTGCCGTTCACCAAGGGCGGCGTGCTCGATTTCCCGCCCGAGTTCCTCGTGGCCATCGCGCTCCTGACGCTCGCCATGATCGTGTTCGACGGGAGCAGCAGGCTCAGCCTGCACGAGCTGGACAAGCAGAGCACCCGTGCCGTGGAGCTCGTCGTCATCTTCATCGTCATCAATACTCTGCTCGTCGGCGGCGGCGCGATGCTCCTCTTCATCGAGCCGGGCGTGCAGGGCTTCCTGCTCGCGATCATCTTCGCGGTCATCATGGCCGGCACCGACCCGAGCAGCGTCTTCATACTGCTCGGCGAGACCAAGCACAAGGTGCTCGAGTTCCTCCGGCTGGAAGCGGTGCTGAACACGCCTGTCGTGGTCATCATCCCCTTCCTCCTCCTCGACATCGTGCGCGGGGTGCGCCAGCTCTCGGTCGAGAGCACCTTCAACGACCTTCTTCTCCCCCTCCTTCAGCAGGTCATCGTCGGGATCGGCACCGGGCTCCTCATCGGGGTCATCGTGTTCCGCCTGATGCGGAAGCACTACTCGAAGAGCCTCAGCCCCGTCGTGGTCATCGCGACCACCATCCTCGCCTACGTCATGGCAGAGCAGCTTGCAGGCAATGGCGTCGTGGCCGTCGCCACGCTCGGCCTGCTCTTCGGGAACACCTACGTGAAACGGAAAGGCCAGCTCGTCGAGTTCAGCAGCATCCTGAGCACGAGCCTGAACATCCTCGTCTTCCTCATGGTCGGCATGCTGGTCGTGATCAATTTCGACCTCACCTTCTTCATCAAGAGCATCGTGCTCTTCATCGTCGCGGTCATCGCCCGCTTCCTCGCGGTCGTCCTCTCGCTGCAGGGGAGCGAGTTCAAGTGGCGCGAGAAGCTCTTCATGAGCCTGCACATGCCGAAGGGCATCGCCGTCGCGGTCGTCACGCTCTCCCTCGCCGTCCTCTGGCCCGAGCTGAACGAGCTGCTTACTCTGATGATCCTGTTCATGGCCTACAGCCTCATCCTCGGCTCAGTCACCGACCGGTTCAGCAAGTATTTCATCAAGAAGGACATCCTCCCGGAGGAGGGGGTTCCCGTGCCGCCGATTACCTCCCCGACGAAGCAACCGACGGCGAAACCCTCACCAGGATCCTCCTCTAAAGCGAAGAAAGCGGCGAAGAAAACAGGGACGGAGAAATCAGGCAGAAGGCGATAATGAGAGGGGGGACAGAGGGCTGCAGGAAACGGTTCAGCCCAGATAGCTGAGATTCTTCTTGTCCGCCTCGTTCATGGTCTGCTGGGTCTGCTCGAGGATGCCCTTGAGCTTCTGCTCGAACTGCTCGGCCTGCTGGAGCAGGGGCCCGGGGTCGACGCCCAGGCTGAGGTACTTGTCGAGCGTGCCGATGATCGCGGCCGCAGCCTTGCTGTCCGGCAGTCCGCTCCTGCTCTGGGCGAAGAGGCAGGTCGTGTTCTTCGTGTGGAGCAGCAGCGCTGCGGTGACGCCCATGATGACGCTCTCCTCCATCTTCTTCGCGCCGAGCTCGACGAGCTTGTCGTTGCCGTAGCAGTAGACCGTGTTCTCGTCGTCGGCGAGCGCGTTGACGCCTTCGAGGCTGATGATCTCCTGCGCGCCGGTCTCGTTCGCGATCCGGACGACCTCCTCGGCGGCGTCCCATTCGTGCTCTTTCACGCTGAGGATGGTGTGGAAGATGAGGATGTTGTGCTCGTCGCTGTAATGGACCGCCATCGGCTTGACGACCTTGCCTTTATGGATGGCCGTCGTCGCCGGGAGCTCCGGGAAGTTGAACTCGCCGACGAGCCGCGTCTTGAGATGGTCGATGAGGAATTCCGTCGCGATGGTGCCGACGAGGCCGAAACCGGGGAATCCTTCGATGATGGTGGGGCCGCGCTTGATCTTCGCGTCCTTCCTGATAGTGATCTTCATAGGCTCACCTCTGCGTTGCCCGAGCGCCAGGGGTTTTTAAGGATTGCGATGTTGAGGGCCCGGGCGCTTTTCAGCAGGGTATGCTGCGATGACGAGCGGCGCGCCTTCCTGCTCGCGCAGCGCCGCGGCGCGCGCGGGTGTGAGGACAGACCGGATCGAGGCGCGGAGCCGGCGGGCGAACGGCTGCGGCCCCTCTGCCGGCGGATCGATGATGAACGCGATATCCCCCTGAAACGGGAAAAGATGTTCTCCTCCTCTTTGTTCCTGCTGCCACAGGTAGGCCAGGAACCCTTCGCGGCTCCGGCAGCTCTTCTGCGGATCGTGGTAGGTCGACTCCTCGCCAATCCGCACCGTCGTCTGGTTCTTGCCGGCGATGACGCAGTACCAGCTTCCGGCGGCTTGCGGGCCTGGCTCTTCCCCGCCGTGAGCCGCCCGCTGCTCCTCGGCCGTCAGGTAATAGAAGCCGAGATGGAAGGCTGAGAGCGTCGCGAAAGGGATGAGGATATCGGGTTTCTCAGGGGTGACGGTCCTTCCTTCATTATAGGTCAGTTTCAGGCGTCCGATAAGTATGGGCGACGCACGTGCGGCCTAGAAGGAGGAGAGGTGATAGGCGCGC
>CAZSAS010000123.1:0-3420 GCA_964604855.1 uncultured Methanosarcinales archaeon | reverse complement strand
GCGGAACACGTAGAGCCCGGTGAGGGCCTGCGTCTTGTCCACGAGGGGGAGCACCTTGATCATGCGTTCCTGCATGAGGGTGAAAGCCTCGTCCATGTCCGTCTCGGGCGTGCCGGTGACGACGTCCGTGATCATGACCTGCCCCGCCTTCTTGTCGAGCTCGTTGCCGTAGAAGTGGAAGTGGTTCTTGGTGATGAGGCCGACGACCTTGCCGTCCTTGACGACTGGGAAGCTGTGGAAGGGGTAGCCGTTCTCCTCCTTGAGGAGGAGGATGTCGTTCAGGGTGGCGTCGGCGTCGATGGTGACGGGCTTCTCGATGAGCCCGGTCTTGCCGTTCAGGTGGTGCTTGACGCGCTTGACATGGTAGGCCTGCCGCTCCGGCGCCATGTTCTTGTGCAGCACGCCGAGGCCGCCGAGCTGCGCCATGGCGATCGCCATGGGGAATTCGGTGATGGTGTCCATCGCTGCGCTCACGATGGGCACCTTGAGCGGGACGTTCCTGCTGAACCTGCTCTCGACCGAGACCTCGCCCGGCCGCACCGTTGTGTGTCCGGTCTTGAGCCTGACGTCGTCGAAGGTGAGCGCGAGCCCGATCTCCGCCATCCGTTTGAAGAATGCGTCCTTGGTCATCCTGCTTCCCTCTGTTCCCGTGTCCGTTGCTGTCCTTCTATTCCCATTCGATGGTGCCCGGCGGCTTCTGCGTCACGTCGTACACGACGCGGTTCACGCCTGGCACGCTGTTGATGATCCTGCTGCCGAGCTTGGTGAGCGCCTTGAGGTCGAAGGGGTAGACGTCCGCCGTCATGAAGTCGTGCGTCTGCACCGCGCGGAGCGCGATGACGTGCTCGTAGCTGTGCGCGTCCCCCATCACGCCCACGGTGCTCGTGTCGGTGAGGACGGCGAGCGCCTGGCTCACCTCATAGTAGATGCCCGTGCGCTTCAGCTCGTCGATGAAGATCCTGTCCGCCTTGCGCAGGGTGTCGAGCTTCTCCTCGGTGACCTGGCCGATGATCCTGACGCCCAGCCCCGGCCCGGGGAAGGGGTGGCGCCAGACGAGCTCTTTCGGGAGCTTGAGCTCCTGTTCCGCGATGCACCGCACCTCGTCCTTGAAGAGGAACCGGAAGGGCTCGACGATGTCGAGGCCGAGCTTCTTCGGCAGGCCGCCGACGTTGTGGTGGCGCTTGATCTTGCTCGTCGCGCCGAAGACCGCGACGGATTCGATCACGTCCGGGTAGAGCGTGCCTTGCAGGAGGTAGCTCGCCCTCTCTATCTTCTTGGCTTCCTCTTCGAAGACCTCGATGAAGACGTGCCCGATGACCTTGCGTTTCTCGTCAGGGTCCGTGATGCCTTCCAATGCGGTGAGGAAGCGTTCCTTCGCGTCGACGACATGCAGTTTCGGCAGCTTGGGCGTGAGCCGCGCGATCACCTCTTCCTTCTCGCCTTCCCTGAGCAGGCCGTTGTCGACGAAGATGGGGTGGAAGTCGTCCCCCGCCACCTCGGCCAGGAGGAGAGCCGCGACCGTGCTGTCGACGCCGCCGCTCACGCCGCCCACGCCGACCTTGCCACGCACCCGGTTCTTGAGCTCGTCGATGAGCTGGGCGTATTGGCGCTCGGTGGTCCACTCGGTTTCGGCCCCGATGATGTCCAGGTAGTTCTTGAGGATGTCGCGGCCGTGCTCAGTGTGGTCCACCTCCGGGTGGAACTGGACCGCGTAGAGCGCCTTGGTCTTGTGCTGGATGGCAGCGATGTGGCCGTTCTCGCTGCGCGCGATGACCTCGAAGCCTTCCGGGACCTTGTCGACGATGTCCCCGTGGCTCATCCAGACGTCGAAGCGCTTGGGCAGGCCCTTGAACAGGGGGCTGTCTTTCTCGACCGTGATCTTCGTGCGGCCGTATTCGCGCGTCCCCGTCTTCGTGACCTTGCCGCCGAGCAGGTGGCTCATGAGCTGGAGGCCGTAGCAGATGCCCAGGACCGGCTTGTCGCCCCGCAGGAGGCTTTTCTCCACCGTCGGGGTGTCCTTGTCGTAGACGCTCCACGGGCCGCCGCTGAGGATGAGGCCGTCGATGTCGCCCTTGAGAATGTCTGCCGGTGCGGTGGTGTACGGCACGATATCTGCGTAGACTTCCTGTTCCCGGATGCGGCGCGCGATGTTATGGGTGACTTGGCTGCCGCACTCGATGATCCGAATCACGCACGTCCCCTGCTACCCTTTTCTGCGTGGAACGGCGGGTGAAATATAAAGTGTTCGAAAGAAAGAGATTGAAAAGGATTTTACATCTTGCCCATGCGGCACATGGTCGTCCCGCAGTCCGGGCACTTGCCTTTGACGATGTCGCCGCCCTTCTTGGTCTTCTCCTGCTTCGGATCGGTCATCTGTTTCTTCGCTTTGCACTTCACGCAATAAGCTTCAACCATGGGTATCGCCTCCTATGAAGGGAAAACTGCGCCTCTCATTCTTAAAATTTTCCCCTCTTCCGCATTCAATCCACCCCTGAAGCGGGAATTCACGCGTCTCGGGGGGCGTACTGGAGGTTGAGAGGCCTCAGAAGGTTGTCCGTGATGTCCTGGAGCGCGGAGTGGATGGCCGCCTTCACGTCAGGGTCCCGGCCGTTTCTCGCTTGGGCTTCAAGGACGCAGCGGCGGACCGCGGTATAGGCTCCCGTTCTCGGCTCGTCGGTGGCGAGCCTGACGATGCCGTGCGGGCTCACGACGTTCAGGTCTGCGGTGATGCCAGGATTGGTCGTGAGGAGGCCTGCGAAGAGGGTGTAATCTTCCAGGGTGGGGAGTGCGAGCTCGACGGCGCCCGCGCCTTCCCGCGCTCTCCTCGTCACGTAGAGGCTCGCGTCCGCCTTGAACGGCCAGCTGTCGCCGCTGAAGAGCGGTTCCCGCTTGCCGTGCGTGTCTGGCCAGGTATAGGTGAAGGGCGCTTCGAGCCTGTCGAGGTGGTACCAGCGCTCTTTCGGCGTGAATGCGTCGCCCCGGTGGAAGATCCAGGTGCTGTCCTCCTCCCCTGCGTCCACGAGGCGCGCCAGGTCCGCTTCGCCGCGCTCCGCGCTCCTGTGGAGGCGGTAGCCCTTGGCGACGACGAGGCGATCGGCCTTGAGCGGGAGGGTAGGCGTGTTCCCGGTGCACGCTGCGCGCGATCGCTTGCACTGGCGGAAGGTCGGCGAGGAACAGGACTGTCTGCTCGACGATGCTCATATAGGGCGGGCCGCTCCCGTTCATTTATAAATGTTTCGGCCTGTAACCACTCAATAGTGGCCAATTGGCCGGAACCCTTAGATTCCGCATCCTTATGCCCTGGTGCGTCTTTCTCTCACGAAACAGATGACGCATCCTGTCATCTTGGTCGCTGGCTCAATCGTCGATTCGGGGCTCTTGAGCTTGGTTTTCATGTTTATAAACACAAATAGTGCTCCT
>CAZSAS010000122.1:0-3430 GCA_964604855.1 uncultured Methanosarcinales archaeon | reverse complement strand
CCGGTGGTGTGGGCGATCGGGATCGGTCTGATTAACTCGACCGCGTTGTACACCACCCGGATCTTCTGTTCGGGGATGTAATACTGGTGGACGCAGCGGTTCTTGATGAGGTTGCTCACCGTGACCACCCGGTCGGCTGCGTCCATTCCCGCCTTCTCGATCGCGTAGACGCGCGGGTCGGCATGCTCGCCGCCGGTCTTGTCGAACTCGGTGATGTGGACGTGGACGATGAGCGGCTTGCCCGTCGTCTTCTTGAGCGCGATGGCGGCCGGGAAGGTTGTCCAGTCGTGCGCGTGGATGACGTCGAACTCGAGGCCCGCGTCCGCGACGAGGAGCACCACTTTCTCGGCGAAGAGCTCCATCTCCGCGAGGAGGTTGTGGCCGTAGAGCTTGCTGACCTTTCCCTCCGTCTCCCTGAGGAGGCGTTCGAACCTGGCCCGGTAATCGGGCATGCTTTCGTAGGCGCCGAGCAGGCTGCCGATCCGGGCGAAGGTGATGCGCTTGTCTGCGATGAGGTTGTCCGCAACGAGAAGCTTGACGAAATCCGCATGTACGTCCCTCGGCCCTGATGGCATGATGTAGGTGATGTCGTTGTTGCGTCGCGCGAGCGCTCTGGTGAGTGCGTGGCAGACGACGCCGACGCCTCCTGCGAAGTAGGGAGGGAATTCCCACCCTAGCATCAGCACTCTCACAACCTCACCTCTCTTCCCATCGGGAAGCCCCCAACCGGCTCCGAGTCAGCGTTCCGGGCGCTCCTCTCGGCAGCATGTTTCCCGGTGTGATAGCCCTTCTCG
Source organism: uncultured Methanosarcinales archaeon (assembly GCA_964604855.1). Taxonomy (GTDB): domain Archaea; phylum Nanobdellota; class Nanobdellia; order Woesearchaeales; family UBA525; genus UBA153. Next base: position 2,636 of record CAZSAS010000122.1, on the reverse strand, counting down.
GGTCGACCTCTTTTTGTTGGTGCTGATTCGGTGTGGCGTTCTTTATAAAATTTCTGTTTCGTCCCGTCGATAGCGTGCACCTGTCGCTGGTGATGGGTGGTGATACGAATAAATTAATATTTTCATGACTTATTAATTACATAAGAATGGTATTTCCGAAAGATTTAAATATCATGTCTCATGGAGTCTCGCTGTGGAATTCGAGAACGTGCTCGGCAACGCGAAATGGGCCATCCTCGCAGAAGTCGCGAAAGGCGACTGCGCCGCTTCTGACATCGCGCGCGCCACCGGGACGAGCCTCGCGAACATCAGCCAGCAGACGAAACTGCTCGAAGCGTGGGGCTTGCTCAAGCTCGGCAAGGAACAGAAGACTGGAGCGGGAAAACCGAAACTCCTCTACAAGCTCAACAAGGAAGTGGCGCACATCGCCATCGTGCGTCACGGCTACGCCGCCAAGAAAACGCTCTCCCTCGACAGCACAGACGAGCCGCTGCTCAACATCCTCTTCGTGCCGAAAGCCGAGGACCGCTACTACCTCTTCAAGTTCCTCTGCCAGCACGAGGACTACCTCCGCCAGTGCCAAGCCGTCGCCCTCGTCGACACGGACGACAAGGAGCTCCACCTCCTCGTGCTCGCGCCGGAAGGCAAGCTGGAGAAGTTCCGCAAGGAGTACAGCAAGGTCCAGCTGAAGGACGGGGACGGCAAGCCCGGCAAGAGCATCATCACCTGGACGCATTCCGCGCAGGAGTTGCTGGAAGGCTTCGCCCGGGGCGAGGACTACTACGCCAACTTCCTCAAGAAGCACCGCATCATCGTCGACCCAGAAGAGGAATTACGCACGCTCATCCAGGAAGGGAAAGAGGTGAAGAAACCCGAAGGGTGAGAGCATGAACAAGCTGGCCAGACTGGTCGGTGAACTACCGTACGACGACGTGCTGAAGCTCCGGAAAGACATCACGGCAGGCAACATGCTCCGCCTCGTGGACGAGCGGATAGCCGCGTTCGAGAACCCGAACAAGATCTGCCCCACCTGCGGCCGCGAGGTGCGCCAGGAAGAGGCCCTGACGCTGTATTTCGGCCCGAAAGACCTGCGGCAGCGGGCGAGCTTCGACGGGGAGGACTGCCTCAAGCACTTCCTCGAGAGCAATACCCCCCACTGACGCGTTACCGACCTTAAGGTGAGCCATGACGATGAAACGCGCTGAGAAGACGAGGGGGATGCCCCCCTTGGGGATACGCCGTTCTCTCAGGACGAACGGTGATATGGCGAAAGGTCGGTAACGGAGAGGGAGAAGTGGTCAACAGCAAGGTTTAAAAAAGAGCGGAGCCATCCGGAACACCATGCCCCTGAACAAGCTCAAGCGGCAATTCGAGGATCGCAGGCTCAGCTTGATCGACACCCTCCAGAAAGGGAAGGACAAGCTCGAGCTGAGCAAGCAGCACCAGTTGTACGGCGCCATCAAGGAGATCGAGCAGTTCCTCACAGCCCTCGATTACCACCGCGAACAGCAGATCGCGGGCGCGGATTTCGAGCTTCGCAAGGAGGGGCCGCAGGCCTTGAGCACGCGCATGGCGGAAGGCATCAAGACCGGCGCACAGAAGACTGCCGGCTTCATCGGCAGCACGGTCTACGCAGTCTACGACAAGGTCATTCTCGGCACCGGACGCGCCATCAGCCGCACCGGCAAGCGCTACCGGATGTACAAGCAAGTCATGCGGGAAGTGAAGGAACGCGAGAAGAAGGTGAACTAGCCCACCTGATACGCATCAGTCCCCACCGACCCGTCCTCCTCTACACCGCCCGTTTCTTGGCGCGCATGAAGACGAAGCCGTTCCGCTCCTCCACCTGGCGCTGGACGAAAAGCTCTTCGTCCATCGAGACGAAGTTCAAGAACCGCGAGTCGCCTATCTCATTCTTCGTGACAGCGTGAAACACCGTATCCCCCGAAGGCGGGGGAGACCGCAGGGTATTTAAGGCTTTGGGCGACCGATATACGACTTCGTATACTAATCTCGAAAACTTTTTATGCATGGGTGCCGATACTCGCGTCAGGGGGTACGAGTCCACGATGGATGCCGAGGAGTTCGACGAGCTGATGCGCGTGCAGCGCAACATGGCCACGAGGCTGCGCAGCGAGAACGAGCTGGACCGGAAGGTGAGCCTGCTCAGCATCATCCAAGGGCTGAACCCCGACAAGAAGGGCTGCATCCTCACCGAGCAGATTGTGGTCGAGGCGCGCGACCAGGGATTCTCGGAATCGGAAGTGGAAGCCCTCCTGGACGAGCTGGAGAGCGACGGCTACCTCCAACGAGTCGACATGGGCATCATGATGCTCCTCTAGATGACGTGCCCCTAGAACGGCGTCGGCTCGGGATGCTTCCTGTCTGGCCTGATCAGGCCCTTGTCGATGGCGAGGAGCGTGGCGAGGATGGTCTGCCCGTCCCTGATCGTGCCGTCGCGTACCATCTCCCAGAGCTGTGTCGGCGTCACCTCGTGCACGGTCATCTCGTGCTCGCGCTTGTCTCTCCGCGGCTTCTCCACCTTGGAGAGCATGCGCGCGAAGAAGAGGTGGTTCCGGTTCTCTATCACCGGCGTGGGCCAGTAGCTCACCATGAGCTCGAGGTGCTTCGCCGTG
>CAZSAS010000121.1:0-3435 GCA_964604855.1 uncultured Methanosarcinales archaeon | reverse complement strand
GAAAATAAAAAAATACCGGTTGAAAAAAGAGGCTCAAAAATTAATTATAACAATCAAACTCTCTCGCAAGGACTACGCGGAGCGGCTGACGCCGGCCATGCTCAAGTCGGGCACCTGGAAGGACAAGGAGTTCCGGCCGTTCAACGTCGAGATCAACGTGCCGCGCGAGCACGGCGGACGCGCCCATCTGGTCAACGAGGCCATCGAGTACATCAAGCGCATCTGGCTCGAGCTCGGCTTCAAGGAGATGGAAGGGAATCACGTCCAGACCGCGTTCTGGGACCTCGACTCGCTGTTCGTGCCGCAGGACCACCCGGCCAGGGAAGAACAGGACACCTTCTACATCAAGGAGCCGGAGAAGGGGACGCTGCCGAAGGGCGTGCACGCGCGCGTCAAGGCCGCCCACGAGGACGGCGGCGACACCGGCAGCCTCGGCTGGCGCTACAGGTTCAGCGACGACGAGGCGAAGAGGAATCTCTTGCGGACGCACACGACCGTGCTGTCCGCGCAGACCCTCGACAGGATACGCAGGGGCGAGCTGAAGATGCCGGGAAAGTACTTCTCCGTCTCCACCGTCTACCGAAACGAGGCCCTGGACTGGAAGCACCTCTTCGAGTTCTTCCAGGTGGAGGGCATCGTCGTCGACGAGAAGGCAAACCTGCAGCACCTCAAGGGCTACCTGCGCGAGTTCTTCGCCAAGATGGGCTTCCCCGACGTCAGGATACGGCCAGGGCATTTCCCCTACACCGAGCCCAGCGCGGAGGTCGACGTCTGGGACCTGAAGAAGAAGGAATGGGTCGAGCTGGGCGGCGCAGGCATCTTCCGTCCGGAAGTCACGAAGACATTGATCGGCAAGGAGGTGCCCGTGCTCGCCTGGGGGCTCGGCATGGAACGCATCATCAAGGAATACTACGGATTCGAGGACATCAGGGACCTCTACCGCAACGACATCGCGCAATTGAAGCAGGCGAAGGCGTGGCTGAAGTAGCGAGAAAGCGACGAGATGGAACCATGAACCTCACAGAACTCCAGGCTCACGCGACCGAGGTGCAGCGACGGCTGGACGACCACTACAAGCTCAACGGCGACAAGAGGGTCAGGCTGCTCGCGCACATGGTCAAGGTGCAGGAAGAGGTGGGGGAGCTGAGCGACGAGCTCCTCACCTACCTCGAGCTGCAGCGGGAGCACAAGCTCAACAACTCGGAGAAAGGGAACATCGAGAAGGAGGTCGCGGACGTCATCATCGCCACCTGCACGCTCGCCATGAACCTCGACATCGACCTGGACGATGCCATCACCAAGCGGATAGAGACCGTCAAGACGAGGAAGCTCAAGGGATAGCATGCCGACGATAACCATATCCAAGAAGGAGCTGCTCAAGACGCTCGGCGGGAAGCTGCCGGACGCGGAGCTGAAGGACCGTATCAGCATGCTCGGCACCGACCTGGAGGGCATCAAGGGGGATGAGATCACGGTCGAGGTCTTCCCGAACCGTCCTGATTTATTGAGCCAGCAGGGGTTCGGCCGCGCATTGGCGAGCTTCGTCGGCGCCAAGCCGGGGCTCAGGAAATACGAAGCCGAGAAGTCCGGCGAGAGATGCATCGTGGACAAGAGCGTCGCCAAGTGCCGGCCCTTCACTGCCTGCGCCATCGTGAAAGGGCTGAAGCTCGACGACCGGAGGATCAAGGAGATCATCATGGTCCAGGAGAAGCTGCACGTCACGTTCTGCAGGAACAGGAAGAAGGCGGCCATCGGCATCTACCCGATGGAGGCGATCGCCTTCCCCATCCACTTCAAGGGGCTGAAGCCGTCCGAGATCAAGTTCTGGCCGCTCGAAGCCAGAGGCGAGATGACGGTCAGAGAGATGCTCGAGCGCCACCCGACCTGCAAGGCCTACGCCCACCTCATGGACGGCCTTGACAGGTATGCCTGCTTCCTCGACGACGCGGGCAATTACTTGAGCCTGACGCCATTGATCAACAGCCACCGCACCGGCAGGATCACCGGGAAGACGAAGGACGTGTTCATCGAGTGCTCGGGCTTCGACCAGCGCATCCTGGACGAGTGCCTCAACATGATCGTCACCGCACTGGCGGACATGGGCGGCACGGTCTGCAGCATGCAATTGCAGTACCCTAACAAGACGATAACCTCCCCCAACCTGGCACCGAAGAAGATGAGACTGGACAAGGCATACATCAACAGGCTCCTGGGATTGGATCTGAAGGACGCGGAACTGAAGAAGTATTTGGGGAGGATGGGTTTTGGTGTTGAGGGCGGCAACGCGCTCATCCCCGCCTACCGCACCGACATCATGCACCAGGCCGACCTGGCCGAGGACGTCGCCATCGCGTACGGCTACGAGAACGTGAAGGAGGTGCTGCCGAACGTCGCGACGACCGGGCAGGAGAGCGCGTTCGAGAAGTACTGCGACAAGGCACGCCGCATCCTCGTCGGGCACGGCCTGACCGAGGCAAAGAACTTCAACCTCATCAACAGCGATTCCCAGACCAAGAGGATGCTCCTCGACCTCGCCCCTGTCAGGGTGCAGCACCCGGTCAGCCTCGAATACGACAGCCTGCGCGCCTGGGTGCTGCCGAGCCTGCTCGAGACCCTCGGCAGGAACAGGCGGCACGAGTACCCGCAGCGCTTCTTCGAGATCGGGCGCGACTTCTCCAAGGCGAAGCCGGGTGAGAGAACGGACACCGGCGTGAAGGAGCAGGTGCGATTGGCCGTCGTGCTCTGTGGCGAGCAGGCCGACTACACCGCTGTCCGTCAGGTCCTCGACGACCTCCTGGCGAAGCTCGACGTCAGGGCCGGCTATCGGGCGACCGAGCACGCCAGCTTCATCCCGGGCCGCGTGGCGCGCGTGTCCGCCAAGGAGGGCGTCGCGTACATCGGCGAGCTCCATCCACGCGTGCTGGCCAACTTCGATCTCAGCATGCCCGTCGCGTGCCTCGAGCTGAACCTCTCCGTGCTGCGGGAAGGACGATGAAATCTCCCGTTCTCGTCACCTGCGCCCTCATCGAGAAGGCCGGCAAGTTCCTGCTGACGCAGCGGAAGGAGGATGCGACGAACGGCTCCCGGTGGGAGTTCCCGGGCGGCAAGGTCGAGCACGGCGAGGCGCCGAGGAAGGGCTTGGAGCGCGAGCTCGACGAGGAGCTCGGCATCACGGTCAGGGCCGGGGACGTCCTCAACATCAGCTCGCACAGTTACGGGGAGCTGCATGTCGTCCTCGTCGCGTTCCGGTGCGAGATGCTCGCCGGCGAGATCGAGAAGCGCGGCATCCAGGATTACAGATGGGTCTCTCCGGAGGAGATGCGCAGCCTCGACATCACCGAGGCCGACCTGCCGTTCGTGGACAAGTTGCAAGCCTCGCAACATTAGTTCTTTGCGATCTTGCCGCCTTTGGCCTTTGCAACACTGCTCTTCGGG
>CAZSAS010000120.1:0-3456 GCA_964604855.1 uncultured Methanosarcinales archaeon | reverse complement strand
AGATCCCCTCGAACGTCATCCTCGCGAAGGAGTTCCTCGAGGTCTTCGACGGCTTCTCGATCGGCAGCAACGACCTCACCCAGCTGACGCTCGGCCTCGACCGCGACGCGGGCAGGCTCGCGCACATCGGGAACGAGCGGAACGACGCGGTGAAGCGGCTCATCGCCCAAGTCATCGAAGTGGCGAACAGCATGGGCAAGTACATCGGCATCTGCGGCCAGGGACCGAGCGATTTCCCGGACTTCGCCGAGTTCCTCGTCGAGAAGGGCATCCAGAGCATCGCGCTCAACCCGGACACGGTGATTGCGACCACGCTCACCATCGCCGAGAAGGAGAAGCAGCTCGGGAAGTGAGACGCGGGAGCCGACCGCTTCTTTTCGTCTTTCCCTGTTTTTCATCTGACTTTTCGTCTCACCCGGCGGGACAAGCTTTAAAAACGCGTCGCCGCTCGCTCGCGCATGCTCGAGATGAAGGACAAGGAGTCCCTCAAGAATGAGGTCCGCAAGCTCAGGCCGAAGGAGCTGAAAGAACTCCTGCTGCTCACCATGTTCAAGCTCGAGATGACGCGCGCCCAGTTGGACGCGCTCACCGACCTCCTCGCGAAGAAGAAGGTGGTCGACGCGAAGAGGCTCTGGGAGGAGACCGGCAGGCGCTTCGAGCTTTGATTCTCAGGACAGCAAGAACATAATAATTATAAAGCCCTGACTCGTCATGCCCTATGAAAAAAGGGGTGGTCCATCTTGGTCAAGGTTGCAATCAATGGGTTCGGCCGCATCGGTCGCATGGTGCTCCGTGCCGGGTGGCACGATCCAGCCGTCGAGTTCGTCGCGGTCAACGACCTCACCAGCACGGAGGAGCTCGCCTATCTTCTCAGGCACGACAGCGCGCACCAGCAGTTCGCGGGCGCGGTGGAGCATGACGAGCAGCACATCATCATCGACGGCAAACCCATCCAGGTCTTCGCGGAGAAGGACCCTGAGGCCTTGCCCTGGGGCGAGCTCGGCGTCGACGTCGTGGTCGAGAGCACGGGATTCTTCCTGACGAGAGAGCTCGCGGGCAAGCATCTCACGGCGGGAGCGAAGAAGGTCCTGCTCAGCGCGCCGGCGAAGAGCGACGACATCCCGGTCTTCGTCCAGGGCGTCAACCAGCACGAGTACGACAAGGGCTCGATGCACATCGTGAGCAACGCGAGCTGCACGACGAACTGCCTCGCGCCCATGGTCAAGGTGCTGAACGACAACTACGGCATCGTCCGGGGCTTCATGACGACGGTGCATGCCTATACTGCCGACCAGCACCTGGTCGACTCGCCGCACAAGAAGGACCCGCGCCGCGGTCGCAGCGCGGCCATCAACATCGTCCCGACCTCGACGGGCGCCGCGAAGGCGGTCGCCAAGGTCATCCCGGCGCTGCAGGGGAAGCTGGACGGCTACGCCATCCGCGTCCCCGTCCCGGACGGGAGCATCACCGACTTCGTCTGCGAGCTCGACAAGGCGGTCACGGCCGAGGAGGTCAACGCGCTCTTCAGGAACGTCGCGGAACATCACATGCAGGGCATCCTGCTCTACACCGAGGAGCCGCTCGTGAGCGAGGACATCATCGGGAACGGGCACAGCTGCGTGTTCGACGCCTCGCTGACGAAGGTGATCGACGGCCGTTTCCTCAAGGTCTTCGGCTGGTACGACAACGAATGGGGCTACAGCCGCAGGATGATCGACATGGCGAAGCAGATGGTCTGATATTCCCGTCGGGAAAACGCGCTTACCGTTACTTTTTTAAACCGGCCACCCTCTTCTTCCGTCGATGATACCGAGCCTGCATGATATCGATGTCGAGGGGAAACGGGTCCTCGTCCGGGTAGACTACAACGTCCCGCTCAAGGACGGCGCGGTCGCGGATGACAATCGCATCGTCGCCACGCTGCCCACGCTGAAGCATCTGCTCGGCCATGACGCGAGCCAGGTCGTCATCATGAGCCATTGCGGACGGCCGAAAGGCGCGGTCGTACCGGAGCTCTCGCTCGAACCCGTCGCGAGGCGCCTCGGTGAGCTCTTGGACGAGCACGTCGCGTTCGTCAAGGACTGCGTCGACGCCGCGATCCCGAAGGACGAGAAGGTCGTCCTGCTCGAGAACCTCCGCTTCCACCCCGAGGAGAAGAAGGACGATGCGGCGTTCGCGAAGAAGCTCGCGAAGCACGGTGACGTGTACGTGAACGACGCCTTCGGCACCCTGCACCGGGCGCATGCGAGCGTGAGCGCCGTCACCAGGCTCTTCCCGGAGCGCGCCGCGGGCCTGCTCGTCGAGAGGGAGCTGAAGAACCTCGACCTCCGCGATCCTGAACGGCCGTACATCGCGCTGATCGGCGCGGCGAAGATCAGCGACAAGATCGAGATCATGGAGGCCCTGCTCGGCAAGGTGGACAAGCTCCTGCTCGGCGGCGCGGTCATCTTCCCGTTCTTCAAGGCGCGAGGCCTCGAGGTCGGCACGAGCCTGTGCGAGGACGAGAGCGTCCCCTTGGCGAAGAGCCTGCTCGAGAAGCATCGCGAGAAGATCGTCCTGCCGACGGACGTCGTCATCAGCGAGAACCTCGAGGGCTCAGAGATGTTCACGGTCGACGCGGACAAGATCCCGAAGAGCATGAAGGGCCTGGACATCGGCGACCATTCCGTGGAGGAGTTCAAGCGCGTGCTCGACACGGCACTGACCGTGTTCTGGAACGGCCCGCTCGGCGTGTTCGAGACGCCGCCGTTCGACACCGCCACGAAGGAAGTGGCCGAGTTCCTCGCGCAGAAGAAGATACGCGTCATCGTCGGCGGCGGCGACACCGCGAGCGCGGTGAAGAAGCTCGGGTTCAGCGACTACTACACGCATGTCAGCACGGGCGGCGGGGCCGCGCTCGAGTACATCGCCGGGAAGGAGCTGCCCGGCCTGAAGGCGCTGGAGCGCTAGCCGGTCGGCGCGAAGGCGCTGTAAGGCAAAGGTTCCTCATTCTCTTCGCAAGGTTCTGGCGCGGACTCCCGCGAGCCCTCGGTCCATGGACAGCCGCCCTGAGCACCATAGAGCCCGCTCGAATAGCCAGAGGGAAGGTCTTCAGGCGCTGACGGTGCCGAAGCCCGGGTCATGAGCCGCCGACGAAGGGCGAGACTCCCTCCTACCAGGACCGAACCGACAAGGACTCCCGGAGTGATTTTCATAGGCGTACGCATTCTCTCCCCCTCCTATGCCATTCGTTCCCTTCTCAGGAAGTGACCCCTATCTAAGAGGTTCTTTATCGCCACGTTCTTCATCTTCTTCCCCCTCTCAGGAAGCTTGCCATAGCCAAGGTTCTCCCCTTGCTCGTTCTGGACGAGGAGGAATCCGCTCTTCGTCGGTTCTCCCTTACGCAGGATCGCCTTGTCGAAGAGGTCGCGGCCGCAGAGGAAGAGCCACTCTGCCTTCTCGTCCACGATCGCCTTG
>CAZSAS010000119.1:1729-3554 GCA_964604855.1 uncultured Methanosarcinales archaeon | reverse complement strand
GTCTCTAACCTGGTGCAACGGACACCCAGTACTCACGCAGGAGGCAGCCATGAGCCACCATGACCAACATACGCAGAGCGATTTCGGAGACCCCAGCTACGGCCTGACCCGGCACCTCGGCGCCGTCGATTTCGACAAGGCGCGGTCCAGCACCGTGGAGGCGCTGAAGGGACAGGGGTTCGGCGTGCTGACCGAGATCGACGTCAAGGCTACGCTGAAGGCGAAATTGGACGAGGACGTCAACCCGTACGTCATCCTGGGCGCCTGCAATCCCCCCCTGGCCCACCAGGCCCTGTCGGCCGAGCCGGACATCGGCCTGCTGCTGCCGTGCAACGTCATCCTCTACGAGGGCGACGGCCACACGCCGGGCAGCGAGGACGGCACCGTCACCGTGGCCGCGATCAGGCCGACCGTCGCCATGGGCATGGTCGCGAACGAAGCGCTCGCAGGGATCGCGACAGAGGTCGAGGAGAAGCTGCGACGCGTCCTCGCGTCCCTGGAGGAGAAGCGATGACCCCGCACCATCACGCGCACCACAAGCACGCTCAGAAGGGAGAAGGAGCGACGTGCGAACTCGCGATCACGGGGATGCACTGCGCCGGCTGCGCAGCCACTATCGAGAAGGAGCTCCGCAAAGATGCAGGGGTGCGGGACGCGAACGTCAGCGTCCTCACCAACAAGGCGAAGATCAGCTACGACCCGGCGAAGACTGGCGAGGAGAAGCTGAAGGCAGCTGTCAGGAAGGCCGGCTATGACGTCGACGAACCAAGCCATCAGCACAAGGGGCACATGCATGACCACGAGCGCGCGATGCGGGAAGAGGAGCGGAGGACGCTGCTGCGCAAGCTCATCATCGCGGCAGTCTTCACCGCGCCGATACTCTATCTCAGCATGGCAGAGCTCCTCGGCGCATCGCTCATCCCTCCCTTCCTCCGGCCCTCATTCCATCCGGTCGCGTATGCCCTCGTCCTCCTCATCCTCTCCCTCCCCGTCGCTTTCGTCGGCAGGCACTTCTACACGAAAGGGCTCGCCAGCCTCTTCAGGCTCCGGCCGAACATGGACAGCCTCATCGGCCTCGGCACCGGCGCGGCCTACCTCTACGGCCTGTATGCCACAACCAACATCCTCCTCGGCAATACCGCCTTTGTCCATGACCTCTACTTCGAGACCGCCGGCGTCATCATCACGCTCATCCTCCTCGGCAAGTACCTCGAGGAGCTGACGAAAGGCAGGACGAGCGAGGCCATCAGGAAGCTGATGGGACTGGCGCCGAAGACGGCCACCGTCATCCGGGACGGCAAGGAGCTCACCATCCCCATCGCCGACGTGGCGGTCGGCGACCGCGTCGTCGTCAAGCCCGGCGAGAAGATCCCCGTCGACGGCACGGTCCTGGACGGCGCTTCGTCCGTGGACGAGTCCATGCTCACCGGCGAATCCCTCCCGGTCGAGAAGCGGAAAGGCGACACGGTGACCGGCGCCACCCTCAACAAGCACGGCAGCTTCACGTTCAAAGCCGAGAAGGTCGGCAGCGGGACGGCCCTCGCGCAGATCATCAAGCTGGTGGAGGACGCGCAGTCGAGCCGCGCGCCCATCGCGCGCCTCGCGGACAAGGCGGCCGCCGTCTTCGTGCCCATCGTGCTCGGCATCGCGCTCCTCGCCCTCGCGGCATGGCTCGTCGCGGGCTACGGCCTCGGCATCGCGCTCCCCGGCGGCACGGCGCTCTTCGCGCTGACGGCAGCCATCACCGTCCTCGTCATCGCGTGCCCCTGCGCCCTCGGCCTCGCGACGCCGACGGCCATCATGGTCGGCACCGGGAAGGGCGCGG
>CAZSAS010000119.1:0-1719 GCA_964604855.1 uncultured Methanosarcinales archaeon | reverse complement strand
CTCTTCAAGGACGCGACTGCACTCGAGGAGCTCCGCAAGACGCGGATCGCGGTCTTCGACAAGACCGGGACGCTGACGACCGGCGAGCCCGAGGTGACCGACATCCTGCCGACGAAAGGCGTCACGGAGGACGAGCTGCTTTCCCTGGCTGCGAGCGCAGAGCGGGGGAGCGAGCACGCCCTCGCCGAGGCGATTGTCACAGCAGCAGAGCAGAAGAAGCTGAAGCTGCGCGCGGCGTCGAGGTTCACGGCCATCCCCGGCCACGGCGTCGAGGCCGTCGTCGGGAGGAAGAAGGCGCTGCTCGGCAACGCGAAGCTGATGCGCGACCGGCGCGTCGCGGTCGGCTCCTCGCTCAAGGAGAGCGAGCGCCTCGCCGGCGAGGGGAAGACGCCCATGTTCGTCGCTGCTGGCGGCGAGCTCCTCGGCGTCATCGCCGTTGCGGACACGCTCAAGGAGGGCGGCGCCGACGCGGTCGCGCGGCTCAAGGAGCTGGGCATCGAGCCCGTGATGATCACCGGCGACAACGAGCGGACCGCGCAGGCGATCGCGCAGCAAGCCGGCATCGCGACGGTGCTCGCCGAGGTATTGCCAGAAGAGAAGGCCGCGCAGGTGAAGCGGCTCCAGCGCCACGGCACGGTCGCGATGGTGGGCGACGGGATCAACGACGCGCCCGCGCTCGCGCAGGCGGACGTCGGCATCGCCATCGGCGCCGGCACGGACGTCGCCATCGAATCCGCGGACGTCGTGCTCATGCACGATGACCCCGCGTCCGTCGCGACCGCGTTCCGGCTGAGCGGCCGCACCATGCGGAACATCAGGCAGAACCTCTTCTGGGCCTTCTTCTACAACGCGGCCGGCATCCCCGTCGCGGCCGGCGTGCTCTGGCCCTTCCTCGGCCTGACCCTCAGCCCGATGATCGCTGCCGGCGCGATGAGCTTCAGCAGCATCTCTGTCTTGTTGAATGCGCTCCGGCTGAAGGGGTTCAGGTGAGGCGACATGGTTGCAGCAAGTTTATAAGTTCGTTTTCATTACTCTCGGATAATGACCGGGCCGTTGTATTTCGAGGAGCTGCGAAGGGGGGGTGGTCTGTGAGTTTCCGCCCGTCGTCCTGACTGTCGCCATGCGAGAGACGCACGTCCGCCTGTACCGTGAGGACTGGCCTTCCGCAGAGCTCGACCGTATCCTCAGAGAGGGCATAATCCCTTCTACCATGATTCTGTCAATCCTGAGTGGGCAGATGGGCGAACAGGACTGGTTCCGCATCAAGGTACTGAAAGAATATACCGCAAAGTTCCATGCGCCCTTCAGGATTGGTGACACGATGCGTGCTCGCAGTGAGGTAACGGATCTGCTCGACCATCGCAATCCGGCAAAAGACTACAGCTATGTCACGGTGCAGCAGGACGTGTTCAACCAGCGGGACGTCCTGGCCTATGAGCGCACGCTGAAATACGCGGTGACGCGTAGAAACCATACGTGAGAGCGCGCTGGTCCCGGCTCACTTCTTCGCGATGATGGGGGCGACCACCAGGCCGAGGCCCAATCCTGCCAAGAGGCTGCCCACGAACGCGAACGCGTTCGGCAGGAAGAAGAACCCGACCCCCAAGCCGATGAGCAGGCCGCCGCCGATCGCCCACGAACTCTTATCGTCTTTCGCCATGTTCACCATGATTCCTCCCGGCCTTTTTATTATTTTACCTTTGCCATCGTCGTGCATTC
>CAZSAS010000118.1:0-3562 GCA_964604855.1 uncultured Methanosarcinales archaeon | reverse complement strand
AGAACCTGTAGAGCCCGCTCTCCCTCGGCGTGAAGCCCCAGCTGAGGAGCCGCGTGAAGCTGTCCTGCGGGTTCCAGACCTCGTAGTACTGGTTGTCCTTGAACTCGAAGCCGTACGCCCGGTCCTGGAGCCAGAAGAGGAGGAGGTCGTTGAAGGCCTCCGTCAGGTCGTAGCCGTCCATGTGGTTCCAGCCGGCGTCGTAGAACTTCGCCGTGACCTCATAGGCCTCGGCCGGCCAGTCGTTCACGTGGTGGAAGATGACGCTGTACGCGTTCTCGTTGTCGCCGATGGTGCCGTTCATGGTCCACTCCGTGTGGCTGCCATGCACGTCTCCCTGGACTGGCTTGACGGTGACCTTGACCCACTTCGCGCCCTCAGGCGCCTCGCCGTAGGCGCGCAGCGACCCGTGGTCGCCGAGCCAGCCGCCGCAGAAGAATCCGAACGGGTGGCAGTTGTTCTCGTCCCAGTCGAGGTAGAGGGTGCCGTGGTTCATCGCGTTCAGCCTCGCTTCCAGCGCGTCGACGCGCTGGTCGAGGCTCCAGATGGCATGCCACTGCATGTGGTTCTCCCAGCGAAGCATGCCGATTGCGTGCCACTGCCAGATGTTCTCGAGCTGGAGGTCGTGGATCGCGTCCCACTGCTGCGTGCTGTCGTTCCACAAGGCCGTGATGTTGCCGGTGTTGCTGTCCACCGCGATGGTGAGGTTGTCCACCGCGTTCTGGAGCACGACCACCTGGTCCTGGATGCTGTCGAGGCGCGTCCCGTCGTAGATGAGGCTCGGGTAGTTGCCGATGACGGAGTTCAGCACCTGCGTGAAGGTGTAGTTGCTGCACGTGCTGACATTCTCATGGTAGAACTGCCATGCGGAGCAGTCCGACTGGTTGTAGAAGCGCACGTAGATCGTGTAGCTGTCGTTGCCGAGCGCGCTGTGCAGCACGCCGAAGAGGTACTTGTCGTCGTGGAAGCCGTTCAGGCCGGTTCCCGGATAGGAGACCTGGTCGACATAGACCGGGTTGCCCGAATGGGCGACGCTCTGGATCTGCAGTTCGACCATCTTGGTCCCGATGGGCGTGTCGCCGTGGACGAAGAGGACATAGTCGTTGAAGTCGTCCAGGTAGAGCGTGCCGCGGTTCAGCGTGTTGATCGCGGCCCAGAGGTCGTTGATCTGGCCCTCGATCTCGGTGATGTCGTCGCTGTTCGCGTCGACCTGGGCCTGGATGTCCGCGAGTTGGGCCTGGAACGTCTCGTTCAGGTCCTGGATCGTCTGGTTGAGCTGCGTGAGCTGCTCCTCGATCCACATGATGCGGAGCGCGTCGAACGAGCCGCCGTCGGCGGTGCCGACCTGGTTGCCCGAGCAGCCGAGCGCATCGTAGAAGACCGTCTGGAGGCCGTACGTGTGGCGCTCCCAGGTCGCGTTGACGCTGGTGAAGTCCGCGGAGTAGGCCTCCGTGGCCTGGTCAATGGGGACGCAGGCGCTCGTCACGTTGCCGGTGCTGTCGTCCGTGAAGCGGACATCCGCGGACGCGGCGACGCCGTGACCCTGCACGTTGAGCGTGTCCAGCTCCTGCGAGTAGAGGTACTCGGCGCTGAACGTGCCGCTCGGCACGATGGGGGTCGCGCCGTAGATGTTGTCGATGTCGTTCGGGCTCAACGCACGGTTGAAGTAGGCGACGTCGTCGATGGCGCCGTCGAACGACCAGCCCTTGCCGTTGGTGCCGCCGAGACCGCCGATGGTGAGGGGGTTGGTGTGCGTGAAGTCCATCGCCTGCGTGATCGTCTTGGTGCCGATGAGCATGCCGTTCACGTAGAGGCTGACGGTGTTGTCCTGACGCATGCCGATGACGTTGTACCACTTGCCCGGCTCGATGCCGTAGAGGTAGATGCCGTTGCCGAACGGGCCGCTGGTGCCGCCGGCGTACCACATGAACTTCCGGCCCCAGCCGTCCATACGGAGCTCGTAGCCCTTGGTGTAGATGTTGGACCAGTTGCCGGTCTTCGCGACGATGATCCGGTCGGTGACCAGGTCCGGCTTGATCCAGGCGCTGATGGTGAAGCTGTTCGCCGTGAACGTGTTCCCCGTCTCGTTGACGACGACCACGCCGCCGGTCCCGAGGACGCCCGGATTGTCCATCCTGAGGGCGCCGTCGCCGAGCCAGCTGTCGGCAGTCCAGGCGACGTTGCCGGTGCCGTTGTCGACGATGCCGTCATGGCTGCCGGCCATGTCGTGGGCGACGAGACCATTGGTCTCGCTGAAGTCCCACCGGCCCGTGGCGGTCGGCCACGGCGCTGCCATCGCGCTCGCCGCGACGAGGATGCACAGCACGATAACTATCACTGCAAGAAGGCTCTTCTTCATAGGTATCCCCCCAACCAACATTGTAAGGATTGTTTCTGACCTTTTTGTCGAACGATGAGAAGGTGCGGAAGGAGAACTGTCTGAGTCTTCCTCCTAACGCGAGTCCCCCACTCGTCCGGAGTGAGAGGAGTTTTCTGGAGTATATAAAGGTTTCGCCAAGCTCGCTTATCTCCCGTCGGAAACATCCTGAAGACAGCTCAGGACCACTTATAAGTGGAGCATCACGCTCTCTCGGTGACGAAATCGGCTTCACTTATCGCCCCGCCTTATCACCCCTCTTCCCCTTCTCGCGACCCCTCTCCCGCGCCACGTATGGACGGCCGTTTCCCCGCCACGAGCGCAACAGCAGCATATATAAGGTCTGCCATGCTTCCTGTCCCCGCATGAACAGGCATGATGAGAACTTGGCAGAGCTCGGGAAAGCCCTCGAAAGCCAGGAGGAGGGGAAAAAGAATCAGACGGACACGGCCAGCCGCAAACCGGGCAGGCGGGAACGCTACCTCGGCCACCGCACAAACTACGGCTTCTACGTCCTCATCGTCGCGCTCGTCCTCATTCTCCTCGTCATCGTCGTGGCGCAACGCGCCACCGTCGCCGGCCTCGAAGCGCGGAACAAGGAGGCGGGCGTGACGATCGCATTCCTGGAGAGCGAGGTCGCGCGCTACAAGCAAGCGTATGAGATCGCCTTGGAGGACGCGCAGGCCCTCGGCCGGATCCACGAAGTAACGTATGAGGACACGGAGAACGTCACGCCGCAGGTGAACCTTCCCGCCGGCGAGACAAAGACGCTCCCGGAACGCGACGTCTGGAGCGAATACAGCAGCCAGGGCTTCATCACCGACACGTGCATCCCCACCGAGAAGCTCGTCCAGACGCCGAACGATGAGGTGGAAATCGTCGTGATCGCCAGCGGCACCAAGAAGGAGAAATGGCCGGAGCTCACCCTGCTCATCGACGGTGCGGTCATCGAGAAATACACAGTGGCGAGCACGGCCGATGGGATCTACAAGGCCGCGGTCGTCCTGCCGAAGGGCACGCATCATCTCGACCTGCTCTACGCGAACAGCGACGAGGCGGGACCGGTGAGCATCAGCCTGCTCCGCATCGGAGACCGCACCCTCGAGACGAACATCAGCGTCATCGATTACGGGAGCGCTTTCGGCATGTTCGACTGCAAGGACACCACGGAAGGCAATCGGCTTGACA
>CAZSAS010000117.1:587-3633 GCA_964604855.1 uncultured Methanosarcinales archaeon | reverse complement strand
AAAGCTAGGTGCGAGGATTAATCGGACGCTCATAAAGTCTTTATTGGCCAAATTCCTGGTCCCTGAGAATGTCATCGAGAAGGTCTTGCTGTCCTTCTACGCCTCCTGTAATTTCAAGAGCGAAGAGCTCAAGACTGAAATGCTCGGGATCCTGGATAGGGTGTTGTCAAATAACGGCTACACGATAAATAAGAAAAAGATCAGATTCAGCATGTTAACCCTGTGGATGAAATATGGGGATATCGAAGATATTTTTTCTGTATTCAAGAAATGAAGCGCTTTTAAAAGACTTCACTTCCGGATGCGCCAGCTCCACTTCCCGCCGGGGTGCTGGCGGAGCTCGTGGAGCTTCTCGTCGAGCTGCTGCTCCTTCGCCCATTCCTTGGCGCGTTCGCTCGTGCCGAAGCTCTTCATCCGCTGGCGGCCTTGCTGGTTGCCCTTCCAGAAGCGGTGCTTCTGCGACGTGGCCCCGACGGCCTTGTAGCGTTTCTGGCGCGTGTGGAACTTCGGCATGGCTTCGCTGGGAACAGGGCCAGCATAAAAAGCTTTGCCTCGGCGCGTGCGCTCTCCGTCCTGTCTGGCTCCTGTGCCCTCAGTGCCTGCCCGACACTGTTCCCCTGCAGCCTCCTTGCTTGCTGCCGTGCCCGCTCGATTGCAGGCGTTGAGGGGGAGAACGGGAACGGCTGGGATCGTCAGGACTCTCGAGTGGAGGAATCGGCAGATTTTATTAATATCGGATGATTCCCCCTTCTTGATGCGGGCGCTCTCCCCTGTCGAACGATACGTCCAGGATGTCGTGACACGCTACGACGCGTTCTTGCGGGAAGTCGGCGGCGAGTATCGCGTGTGGCAGGAACGCAGCAGGGGCGATTACGGAGCGGTCGTCGAGACCGGTGGCTTCGCCTTCATCCATGTCTCGGACGGTATCGTCAGTCTCGAACGGCCCGAACGCTTCTCCACGCGTCGCGGGACGCAACCGGTGCTTGCTGGACGCGAGCGCGACCTGCGAGAGGACCTCGAACGCATCGCCGCGCTTCGCGGCTTCGAAGCCACGCCTCATTTCTGGTACCTCAACTACTGCGCGTCCGGTCACGGCTCGAGACCCGGACCGCTGCATTACGATTTCTTCCTGAACGGCATCGAGTTCGGAAAGCCAGGGGTGCGGACCGGCGTCCTTCGCAAGTATTTCCTCCACCTCCTCCCGGTCTTCGACACCGATGCGATGCCGAGCGGGACAGTCGACCCGGTCAGGCTGCTCGTCCGCGACGCCTTCCCCTTCTTCCCGGAAGGCTGGCGACAGTCGAGAGGCGGGACGCTTCGGGTCGACCTCGACGGCCTCGAGCTCCAGGGCCCTGAGATCGTGCCGTCCGGGCGCGTCGGACTCCTCCCCCGAAGGGTGAACACCCCCAAGCGCCTGCTCGGCGAAGGGAACCTCACGCGCTTTCTTACCGGCGTTCCCGACTAGAGCTTCTCGAGCTCGGCCGTGATCTTCTTGCAGAAATCCATCGCGCCGAGGAAGTAGTCCTCGACCGGGTCGTTGTCGTTGACCGTGAGGACGTCAATCACCCGGTCCTTGCCGTCGGGGTCGCGCGCCAGGTGCTTCAGGCCCGCAATCTCGGGCTTGCGGAAGACGTCCTTCTCCGGCCGAAGCATGACGCTGAGACGCTCCCTGATATTCTCGAGGAGCGCGAGCGCCTTCGCACGCTGCTCCTTCGCCTCCTCGGTCGGGATGCTGTTGAACTCGTTATACCACTCGCTCGGCACCTTGATCTGCTCCCGCATCCCCTTCGTGCCGCCGTTGCTCGCGCGGTAGACGCGGCCGATGACGAAGTTCAGGGCTTTGCACTTGTCCTCGATCGTGTGGATGTAGCGGTCCAGCTTCTCGGGCTGGAAGCGCTCTACCTCTTCGAACGTCGCATCCCGCTGGCTCCGATACTCGATCATGCTCATCACGGCGAGGATGATGTAGCTGAGCGCAAGGTTGAGCGCGGCCAGGACTGGGAGGTCGAGCTGCCCGTGCAAGGCCTCGTTCAGGAAGGGGCCGAGCCCGAGGAAGAGGAAGATGACGACGAGCGGCGTGATCCAGAACAGGACATCCCGGAATTCGCCCTCAAGGAGTCCGATGTAGATGACGGTGATGAGGATGGCGGGCGTGAAACCCAGGATTGCGAAGAGCATGTTGCTGTCGCTCAGGACGCTGGCGAGCAGCGCGATGAAGAGAATGATGAGGATGCTCGCGAAGAGCCACGCCTTGCTCGCATGGACGTGGCGCGCCATGACGTGCTCGAGCGCTTCCTGCTCGTGCTCAGCCTCCTCCTCTTCGCGTTCCAGGAACTCCTGGTCCGCGCCCGTCAGCCCGTCAACGAGCGTCGCCGGCGCACTGTGCAACGGGTCCGCCTTCACCTCTCCCATCAGTGGAGAAGCCGGCGAGAGCGTTTAAATAGTTTTCGTCAGCTGTACGCTGAGAAATGGCTCACGCCTGCTTCGGGTAGGTCCCCGGCGGCATGAATACCTGCGAGGAGCGGACCGCGATGCCCTTCGCGCCGAGCATCTCCTTGCTCGACAGCCGGGCCTCGCCGACGAGCACTGCCTCGTCCTTCAGCGTCATCACGGCCACGACGTCGCCCGCTTTGATGTTGTCGTGCAGCTTCGAGATGCCGGGCACCTTGAGCTGCACGCCCTGGCACAGGGACTGCACCGCGCTGTCCAGCACCCAGACCTTCTTGAGATGCGACAGGCCTGCCTCGCCCGGCAGGACGAGCCTCCGGAGCGGCTCTTCCTTCCCCTCTTCTTTCCAGTAGTGGAAGGCATCGGCCAGGTCGTGCAGGGTGACGAGGCCGTCATTCTCGTTGATCGGGCCTGCCTTGCTCCGGCGCAACTCGTCCATGTGCGCGCCGAGCTGCTTGCCGTCCTCGTTCTTGACTGCCAGGCCCATGTCGTGGCAGAGCTTGCGGATGTAGGTGCCGGCCTGCGTCCCCGCCACGAACAGGACATCTTGGCCGATCATGTCGAGGAACTCGATATAATAGATGGTGCGTTCCCGCTC
>CAZSAS010000117.1:0-577 GCA_964604855.1 uncultured Methanosarcinales archaeon | reverse complement strand
GCAGCTGGGTAATCTTCCCCCGGAACTCGGCCAGGAGCTGACGGACCTTGTACTCCTCCAGAGGCTTGTGGAGATGCATGAGGGTGACGTATTCCTTCCCTGCGGTGAGCAGGCCTTGCACGACGCGCGTCGCCCTGCCGAGCGCTACCGGGAGGACGCCGGTCACTTTCGGGTCGAGGGTGCCGGAATGGCCCGCCTTGCCGATCTTGAGGATCTTCTGCACATAGGCCGAGACCTGGTGGCTGCTCGGTCCGGACGGCTTGTCCAGCGGGATGATGCCGAAGTCGAGCAGCTCCGCCATCGTCCGCTGTTCGGGACGCTTGCCGTACTTGTCAGAGGTCGGCGATTCGCGCTTCACGACAACATGCCGCGTTTCCTCTTCGAACGGGAGAAGACTCATGCCTGTCCAGAAGCGGCAGAGGCTATTTTAAGGTTGCGGTGCGCCAGTCCAAGAGGAAGAGCCCGCCGATGAGGAGACTCGGGAGACTGATGATGAGGAAGGCGATGCCATCCTCATAGGTGTGGAGGAAGATTGTGAAACCGAGCCCGAGGAGGAGGAAGACGATGGCGCCCCATT
>CAZSAS010000116.1:0-3751 GCA_964604855.1 uncultured Methanosarcinales archaeon | reverse complement strand
AGCGCGCTCGCTTCCTCATCCAGGTATTCGACGACGAGGACGCCTTTCGTGTGGCTCAATCGTTCGACGTGGCTGAGTGCCGCGCTCGGATTGTCCACCTCATACAGGTCGAGGGTGCGCGCGCGGCGTTTCGTGATCCTGAGGCGGAGGGTGACGAGCACGCCCGTCGCGCCTTCCTTCCCGAGAAGCTTGGCCAGTTCCGCTCCCTTGGCGGTGTGGAACCTGCCGAGGCCGTCGAAGCATTCGGCCCGCTCGACGAGGTCCTGCCAGTCGCCGAAGAGCTGGCTCTCTTCCGTCACGTGGTTGATTGCGGCGAGACCGCCGATGGTCGCCACAGGGTTCGCCGGCGCTAGCGGGAAGTGATAGCCCGCCCTCTCGAGCATGCGGGCGAGCGCCGCATAGGTCACGCCGGCGCCGACATCGACGGTGTGGAGCTGCGTGTCGAGATGCGTGATGGTGTCGAAGCCGCGCATGTCGATGATGAGGGCGTCCTTCCGGACGGCACCCGCGCGCGTCCCGGTCCCGGAGCCGCGCGGCACGACCTTGAGCTTGTACTGGTTCGCATGGAGCAGGATGCGACGCAGCTGCTCGACGTGCCGCGGCCTGACGATCGCCGCCGGCAGCCCTTCTGCGCCTGACGCGTCATAGCTGTACGCGTGCCGCGTCTCCACGTCATCGAAATAGTCTTCCGGCGCGACCATGCGGCGGAGGGCGCGGTGGGTCATCGGTTCGCCTCCGCGAGGATCTCGACGACGTCGACCACCTTCTTGCGGTAGCGCCGCAGCAGCAGGAGGCAGTGCGGGCAGCAGGTGACGACGAGCCGTTCGGAGAGCGCCTTGCTGCGCTCTTTCGCGATGGCGTCCGCTTCCTCCTTGTTGTTGCGTTCGAAATCGTGCCCGACGCTGCCGCAGCAGCCCCTGCTCGGGTTCTCGTTCGGCACGTGGACGCCCGCCCGCCGCAGGACGCTCTTCGCGGTGTTCGGGCCCACTCCGAGCTTGTCGAGGAAGCAGGGGTGGTGGTAGCTCGCGCGGCGCTCGTCGCCCTTCATGATCTTGCTGATGTGCTCCTTGCAGACCTCGATGACGTGGCGGGCGTCGATGCCGTAGCGTTCCCGGAAGGTGAGGGCCTCGTGCGGGTCGTTCGTGATGATGTGCGTGATGCCGTGCTGCGCCAGGACGCGCTTGTTCTCGCGCAGCAGCCCCTGGAACTCGTGCTCATACCCGGCGTACCACGCCTCGAAGCCGCTCTTCAGGTCGAGCTCGACGACCTCGATGCCCATGTCGCGCAGCACGGCCCGCGTGGCGTTGACCACATCCGGCAGCCTTGCCGCGGCGAGCGGGCCAGGGGTGTAGAGCGTCTTGCCGCGCCGAGAGAAGAGTCCCATACGCTGACTGAGCGCGGCGACGAATATAAAGGTATTCCTGCCGAGTGGGGAAGCGCAGAAAAGCTTTATATACCCCTCTTCCCGGAAGCGCATAGAATGGTCTTAGAGAGCATCACCACCCCGATGTCGGTCGAGAAGCGGCCCATGCAGATGCTCATCCTCGGCTTCGCCTATGCCTCCATCGGCATCGCCCTCGCCCTGTGGGTGTTCAAGACCGAGAGCAGCCTGATCATGGTTTTCCTCGCCGCCATGGCCGCCGTCCCCCTGATGTACAACACTATCAAGCTCGAGGAGGAGAAGGACCTCGAGGGCATGGAAGAGGGCTGGCTGCTCAAGGAGCACGCCAAGGCGCTCACCGCCTTCATCTACCTCTTCATCGGCATGACGATCGCGTTCAGCCTCTGGTATACCGTGCTCTCGCCGGAGACCATCAGCATCCTGTTCAAGGCGCAGGCGAACACGATCAAGACCATCAATCCCGGCGCGACCGGTCTCGCCGCGGCGAGCTTCGGCGCGTTCACCCGCATCTTCCTGAACAACGTGCGCGTGCTCATCTTCTGCATCCTGTTCAGCTTCCTCTACGGCAGCGGCGCCATCTTCATCCTCGCCTGGAACGGCAGTGTCATCGGCACCGCCATCGGGAACTTCGTGCGCAACAACCTGGCGGAGGCCGCGAACCTGCTCGGCGCGCAGAAGGCGGCGCATTACTTCCAAGTGATCGGCTTCGGCCTGTTCAGGTACGCGATCCACGGCATCCCGGAGATCTTCGCCTACTTCGTCGCCGGGCTCGCCGGCGGCATCATCTCCATCGCCGCGATACGGCACGACTTCGGCACGCAGAAGTTCGAGCACATCCTCCTCGACAGCGCGGACCTGCTCCTGCTGAGTATCATCATACTCTTCATCGCGGCCATCCTCGAGGTGTGGGTGACGCCGATGATCTTTGTCTGGGGTTGAGATTCTATTCTTTCTTTCTTTTATCCTTTACCCGACCTTTATCAAAACGCTTTGTGAACCAAAGACCAACAACAAGTATTAACATAGCGAGCAACAGAAAGAAGAACAGGGAAATCAAAATGAGTTCAATATTTCCAGAGGTATAATATTTTTCCATGTCTTGAGAGAAACTGACAACTAAACCTCCCCCCCACACCTGCTAAGAAACCGATGAAAAATTGTTGTTGACTGGACGTGTAGTCCTTTCTCACTCCAGCACCTTCACCCTGCCCGGGCGTATCTCGAAGATCTCGCCCTCCGCCATGAGCGAGGTGACGGTGGATTCCTCGCACTTCGCCTCCGCGAGGACGTCCTCTATCGCGGCGCCCGTGCCGGTGTCGAGCCGCTTGATGACGGCAAGCGCCTTGTCCGCGGGCGTCTCTGCCACCTCATCGGGCGTTTCCTTCCGTGCCGGTACAGACGGAACGCGTTGTCGTGCACTGGCAGGGGCGGCGCGTGCATCAGCGGCACGCGCGGCCGGTGCATCCTGTCGTGCAGCGGTTTCGGGAGCGCGGATGGCAGGGGCTTGCGGCCGTCCGTTCTTCGAGAATTCGGCCTTGCGCAGCTCGAGCCACTTCGGCGAGCCGAGCCGTTTGGCGATCTCCGCGACGAGATACTTCCGGCCCTGGTATTCGCGCGGCCGGCCGATGACGAGGACGATGTCGCCGACGAGGAGGTTGTCGAAGAGCGCGCTGTCGTCGAAGCTGCGCGCCTCGACCCTGGCAGTGCCGTCGTCGAGCAGTATCGCGGCCTGCCCGGGCCGGTCCACGACGGCCGCGATGACGTTCGCGCGGCTGACCGCGCCGCGGCCCGTCTCGAGATGGCTCGCGCCGTCCTTCACGACGAAGCTGCCGTCGGCGAGCTCACCGAGGCTGCATTTCCTGGCGGTGACGCGCTCAACCATCTTTTCCACCCTTCGTGGCATGAACCGAACTCTCAACTCTAAATCTTGCTGATGAAGCCCTGCTTCGGGCTGAACAGGTCGCCCGCCCTCTTGAGCTTCTCGAGCGTCTCGAGTGCGCTGTCCTCGGAGACGCCCTTGATCTCCGCTTCCCGGATGACGTCCTCGACCGGGATGACCTTGCCCACGGCCTGCTCGAGGTCGGTGACGATATCCTTGATGACGGCGATGGTGCTGCGTTGCGCGGCGGTGATGCCGGTCGCGATCCGGTCGATGTCGAACTTGCCTGTCGTGGGGTCGAGGCCGATTGCGCTCAGGCAGTGATGGACGAGATCGATGGCCACTTTAGCGTCTTTCTTTGTGGCTTCTTGTGACAGGCGGGAACGCGCGCTCGCTTCAGTCATGCGCACCAGGGCTTCGAGCTGGCGGGCACTGATGGGGATCGCTTTGATGGCTTCTTCTCCTTCTCC
>CAZSAS010000115.1:2684-3755 GCA_964604855.1 uncultured Methanosarcinales archaeon | reverse complement strand
CGAGAAGCGCAACCTCGGCACGAAAGCGACCAGGGCGGATATCGTCGAGGCGCTGTTCAAGCGGAACTACGTCAAGGGCGACAGCAACATCGAGGGCACGGAGCTCGGCATGCGCACCATCGAGACGCTCGAGAAGCACGCGCCGGAGATCATCGACGAAGCGCTCACGACCCGCTTCGAGGAGGAGCTGGAGCACATCCGCGAAGAAGGCAAGACCGGTGAGAAGGTGCTGGAGACTGCGAAGGCCGAGCTGGACAAGCTGCTCGTCAAGTTCAAGAAGGAGGAGAAAGAGGTCGGCGAAGAGCTCCTCACGGCGCTTCGTGAAGAGCAGGACGCGCAGGCCACCCTCTTCCCGTGCCCGGTGTGCAAGAAAGGAACGCTCAAGGTCAAGTTCAGCCCGAAGAACAAAGGCAGGTTCATCGGCTGCGACGCGTATCCCGAGTGCGAGTTCACCGCGCCGCTCCCGAAGACCGGCCTACCGAAACCGGCGGACAAGCAGTGCGAGCACTGCGGGGCCGGGATGCTCATGATCCTCAGGAAAGGACGCGCGCCGAGCGTCGAGTGCATCAATCCCGCGTGCCCGGAACGACAGCGTGTCGAGCGGGCGCAGGAGAAGCTCGCCAAGCAGAACGGCGAAGGCAAGAAGTGCCCGAACTGCAAGGAGGGCACGCTCGTCCTCAAGAACGGCAGGTATGGCATGTTCCTCGGCTGCGACCAGTACCCGGCCTGCAAGACGATCGTCAACATTCCGAAGAGCAAGGAGGAGCAGGAGCGGCTCGAGGAGCAGAAGGCGCTCGCTCGCGAGGCGGGCGAGGGGAAGCCATGCCCGAAATGCGGCGAGGGTACCTTGATCCTGCGGAAGTCGGCGCGCGGCTATTTCTTGGGATGCGACAAGTATCCAAAGTGCAGGACAATAGTGAGAATAGAGAAAAAGAAGTGAAAGGGGTTTTATCTCTTCTTGCGCCGGACGACTTTCTTCTTGGTCGTCTTGCGCTTCGCAGGCTTCCTCTTCGCGACCTTCTTCTTGGTCGTCTTGCGCTTCGCAGTCTTGCGCTTGGTCGCCTTCTTCTT
>CAZSAS010000115.1:0-2584 GCA_964604855.1 uncultured Methanosarcinales archaeon | reverse complement strand
TCTTGCGCTTCGCAGTCTTGCGCTTGGTCGCCTTCTTCTTGGTCGTCTTGCGCTTGACCGTCCGTTTCTTTGCCGCCATGTTAGTCACCTCAAAACAATAATTATGTGCAAAACCGGGAATAACCATATATAAAGTTTACTTTTATAGCGACATAAAACGACAAGAAGAAGCCATCACGTCCACTTTGCGTGACCGAGATGCAGCAAGAGATCGAAACCGAGACGTTCGGCATGCAGAGGGGCGTCGCACGCGCCATACGCGGAACCGCCCCAGAACACGAGCTCGACGTCGGGGAGCTCTTTCTTGAGTGCCGCCTGCAACGTCCCGGTCTCCGGCTTCAGGCCGTCGGGTAATTGGATGAGCACGCGTTTCGCTCTCTGCTCCTTGATGGTGGCGACGATCTCGTCGACTGACAGATCATATGACATGGGGCTGCGGAGAGAAAGGGATGATTTAAATGTTTCCGAAGAGACTGTCACGGATCCGGGTGAGCGCATCCACGTTCTCACGCGCATGGGCATAGCCGGGCTCGAGATGGTCCGCGAATTCGTACTGGGCGATGGCCTTGTCGAAATCTTCGGCGCCCGCTTCGCCGTTGCTGCGGAACCAGGCGACGTAGTTGACCGCGTAGTCGTAGTGGTAGGCTGCCTTGTCATCCGTTTCGTTCAGGAGCGCGACGAACTGCTCGTTGGCCTTCTCGTACTTCCCCTCCTCGAAATAGAGGAGGGCGAGGTTGTACCGGCCCAGCTCGTACCCCGGATCGAGGTCGAGTGCCGAGAGGTAGAGCGCCTCGGCCAGCTCGAACCGCCCTTCTCCGTAGGCGGTGAAGGCGGCATTGTTCAATGCCCCGGGGTCGGCAGGCCCGACGATGAGATAGGTGGCGGCCGCTACGCTACCGGCAAGGAGAAGCACCAATGCTGTCGCAACGAGGATGGCTTTCATCCGTTCACCTCTGAATCATACGTCTATAAAAAAGTGATGTTTTACGTGCCACCGGCCTAGACCGTGACCTTCTCGCTCACCGTCGCCAGGACGTCGCCGGAGCCGGTGTCGATGGCCTTGATCTTGACCCGATAGGGATCGCCGTCCTGATAGAAGTCGGTGATGTCGAAGATCCAGCTCGAGCTGGTGTAGAGTCCGGCCAGGTCGTACTTCTCGTTCTTCACGCTCTTTCCGCTCGCGAGGAGCGGCAGTTCGACGATCGCGTAGGGCTTATCGCCACCGTCCGCACTGAGCTGGTTGAGGACGAGCCCACCAGACGCGTCCGTGATGAAGACCTGGAGGGTGACGTCGACGTTCCTCTCCATCTCGTTGTCCACCGTGACGGTGATGGCATCGACGCGTGACTTGCCCTGGTCGTTTTCCTCGTGCTCCACGTTGACGAGCGACAGCTTGAGGTCACCGCTCAGATCGGGGGTCGCGTCGCACACGCCCGACTTGCACGTGCCCTTGATGCAATCCCTGTTGAGCACGCAGTCCTTGCCCTCGGCGCAGGCGTTGCAGGTGTCTCCGCCGCAATCCACATCGGTCTCGTCCTGGTTCTGCAAGGCGTCGCTGCAGGTCTCTTCCGGAACGCTTGCCGCTTGCCCGCTCTCGTTGTCGACCATGCCGGTGCTGGGCGCTTCGTTCACCGCAGCCGCCTGGCTCTGGCTCCCAGTAGCAGTGTCGCAGGTCCCGCCGCGGAAGTAGCAGAGGGCGAGCAGAACCGCAAGGACGATGATGACGATGCTGAAGAACGTGCGTTCGATTGTGCTTCTCCTGATAACTATCTCATCTCCCATAGCGTTTCACCTTTTTTTCTTGTCGAGCTCCTGCACGAGAGACTCGATGACGTCTTCGACCTCTATCTCGTCGCCCTTCTTCTCGTCGCCTTTCTTCTTCCCGGGCTTCTCTTCCTCAGCGGGCATCTCGACCTCCTCGACCGGGGCCTCTTCCCGGTTCTCGGCGGAGGCGACGAGGTCGTTGAGCATGTCCGCGTCGATCTTGGCTTCGCCGCGCGGCTCGAGGAGGGTCTCGTCGAGCATCTCGTCGTCCGGAGGCGCAGCTGCGGGAGCGCGGTCCCGTTTCGTGCCAGCGCCCTTCTCGTCCCAGTCGTCGACGATGCGGAGCGAGAACCACCTCTTTTTTTTCTTGTCCTTCGCCGCCGGTTTCTCGTTGTCAGGCTCTTTCGGTTCCGGTTTCGGCACTTCGCGTCGCACAGCTTTCGGGGGCTCCTTGACGGTCTTGGGATGCGCCTGCTTTGGTGGCGGGCCGGCTTTGAGGCTGAGCTCGATGGCACGCTCGCGCGCGAAGATGAGGAGCTTGACGGGGCTCTTCTTGGCCTTGCCGATGAATCCTTCGAGGTCGGCGTTCGTGAAGGGGTGGATGCCGACGCCGCCGGCGAGGGCGATGCGCTTGCTGATGAGGGTCTTGAGGGCGTCGAGGCTCATGTCACCCAGTTCCAGGGCGAGCTCGTCCTTGCCCCACTCCGCGTGCTCTTTCAGGACGCGTTCGAGCACGAGCAGGACCTGGCTCTCCGGGCACTCTTTCAGGATGCCCTTGAGGAGCTCCTTGTTCTCCTTGATGAGCAGCTGCGCATCGTCG
>CAZSAS010000114.1:0-3775 GCA_964604855.1 uncultured Methanosarcinales archaeon | reverse complement strand
CTCACGCCCGCATGCGCGTCCTGCCGGTCCCGTGGTTCTGCCTGCTGCTCCTCGCAGCCCTCGCCTTCCCTACATCTGCTGCGACGCTCCACGGCACAATCTACGGCCAGGACCTCACGGTCGCGACAGAGGTCCTCGTCACCATCGACACGCAGCCGATGCAGCGCATCCTCAGCCTCGACGGGAACTACTCCTTCGACGTCCCGCCGGGGAACTACACGCTCTCGCTCTTCAGCGCCAAGACCAACATCTCTGCTTCCGAGCAGGTGACCGTTGTCCAGGACGGGAGCTTCGCCTTCGACCTCTTCCTTCTGCCCGGGCTCGAGGAGGACGAGCAGCTCTACCAGGACATCTCCGCCGACTTCGCGCAGACGCCCTCGGACCCGCAATCACTTCCTGGGCCGGGCCCCTGGCCGATAATCGTCTTCTTCGCGGCCCTCGTCGCCCTCGTCGCCTTCCTCTCCTGGCTCTGGCGCCATCTCAAGAAGGAGTACGGGACGGATGAAGGGGGGACGGGAGAGGGCGCCGCGGGGACCCCGTCGGAGACCTCGGCGCAACCCGGGCAGGTCCTCGCCATCCTCAAGCAGGAGGGCGGCCGGATGACGCAGAAAGAGCTGCGGAAGCGCCTCCCGTACGGCGAGGCCAAGGTCAGCCTGCTCGTCGCGGAGCTCGAGGCCAAGGGCAAGGTCGAGAAGCTCAAGAAGGGGCGCGGGAATATTCTCGTGCTGAAGTGAACTGAAACTGCCAGTCTTTCTCCGATATTCTTCTGTCATCTTTCAACCGAAACTAGTTTCATCGTTACTTAGATATGCTGTTTCTCATCCCGTAGGTGCAGAAATGATACGGAGTGATACCATGAAGAACAAAGATCCGAACCTGCTGCCGTTCACGATCGGCGTGCTCGCAGCAGCAGTCCTCCTACTGCTGTTCAACAGCGTGCAGATAGCGGCCATCGGCTCCCGGAGCATAACCAAAGCGAGCAGCGGCGTCACGCTGGCGGCCGGCGTCTCGATGCCGACTGGCGTGCCCGACGTCTACGGGGAAGAGCTCGGCGTCAACTATGACACCATCAGCGCCAGCGAACCCCAATTGGCTGACGCGACCATCGCGCGCATGGGGCAGCTCGACCGGAGCATCCAGCTGGACGGCGACCTCCTCAAGCGCTACATCGACATACTCTACACGATGCACGGCGGCATCAGCTGCGAATACTGCTGCGGCGCGCGCAGCGTCATCTTCTCGAACGGCCAGCCGGCGTGCGGCTGTGCGCACAGCTACGCGATGCGGGGCCTCACCAAGTACCTGCTCACGCAGCACGGCGACCAGTACACCGACGCGCAGATCCTCGAGGAGGTCGGCAAGTGGAAGATGCTCTTCTTCCCGACGCAGCTGACGCAAAAAGCGCAAATCATGGAAAGCCAAGGAGTGGATACCAATATCATCAGCTTGACCACGAACGAGAACCGCGGCATCGAGAAAGGCCTCGCGGGAGGCGGCATGGTCGGAGGTTGCTAAGATGAAGAGAGAGGAAGCCAAGGAGCGGCATGAAAAGCAAAGCATACTGCAGGTCGTGCTGCTGGTGCTCGCCTGCCTGCTGCTCGTCAGCGTCGCGGTCCAGGCAGTCCAGATCCACAGCATGGCCGACGGCGGACCGGCGCTGCGTGCGAGCGTATCGCCGACGGCCGCCTCCGCGCCCGGCGTAGCCGCTCCTCCACCAGCGGCGCCGACCATGGTCGGAGGCTGCTAGATGAGATGGATCGCGCTCGCCTTCCTGCTCCTGGCTGCGGCATGTGCCGTGCGCGGGCCCGTTCCCATCGCGCCGTCGCAGGTGCGAGGGCTCCAGGAGCAGGGGGCGGCGCTCATCGACGTCCATGTGCCTGAGCAGGAGCATATCCCCGGCACCGACTTCGTGATACCCTACACCGATATCGCGGCGATCGAGGCTGCCGTGCCGAAGGAGCGACCGGTAATCCTGTACTGCCGCAGCGGTCACATGAGCGCCGAAGCCGCGGCCAAACTCGTCAAGGACGGCTACACGGTCTACGACCTCCAGGGCGGCGAGAACGCCTGGAAAGCCGCAGGTTATGAGGTTCAAGGAAAGGCATAAATGCCGGCGTGCGCCCGGCGAGAAAAATGAGGAGTGAGACCATGAAGACAGCAATTTTCGTACTTTTCGCGATCGCGGTGCTGCTCGCGTCTCTCGTGCCGGCAGCCCTGGCTGACAGCAACGAGAGCTTCGACCAGGCGAAGGCGCTCATCGCGGCGAAGACGCCATGCAGCGACCTCACGCAGGACCAGCTGGAAGGCATCGGCGACTACTACATGGAGCAGATGCACCCCGGCGAGGCGCACGAGCAGATGGACGCGATGATGGGCGGCGAGGGCAGCGACAGCCTGCGCCAGATGCACATATCCATGGGTGAGCGGTTCTACTGCGGTGTCAGCACTTCGGCTGGCGGCATGATGGGCAACTATCCATCCACCAGCGACGCCTTTCCCGGCACGATGAGGGAGTGGAATGGCAACGCCGGCACGTCCGCCTGGTCGGTCGTCAACAACGTCCTGCTGACCGTGCTGCTCGTCGCGCTGATAGTTCTGGCGGTGCTCGGCATCATCAGGCTGAGCAAGCGATAAACATTTATTCCCCCTCTTTTTTCGGTGCCAACATGAATGCGCAACGCCTCATCGGGATAGTGCTTGCAGCCCTGGGGATAGTCCTGCTCATCATCCTCGCCTTGGTGAAGGTGGACGTCGACCGGCAGGGTGCCTTCCTCTGCGAGGAGGTCAGCGCGACCGGTGGGGACATGGCAAGCTGCCCTGCCCATCACAGCGACAGCTCCTGGCTCATCATGGTCGGCTTCGGCCTCGCCGTCCTGGTCGCGGGCGCGGGCGTCTTCCTCCTCGTCGCCGGCAGGCTCTCGGCCAGCGCGACCAAGGCTTCCCCGACGGACCTCTCCAAGCTGAATGAAGAGGAGAAGTCGTTGGTGAAGATCGTCCAGGCAGCGGGCGGAAGCGCCTACCAGGGAGACCTCGTCAAGGAGAGCGGCTTCTCCAAGGTGAAGACGACACGGGTGCTCGACCGGCTCGAGCAGAAAGGTGTTGTCGAGCGGAAGCGCCGCGGCATGACGAATATTGTCGTCCTCAAATAATCGAAACTGGTTTCATCGTTACTTAGATATGCTGTTTCTCCCTTCTCTGCCGTACGGTGGCGCCGTAGCAGGCGCCGGGTGATACTCATGACGAAGATGAAGAAGACGGGCTGGCTTGTCGGCGGCAGCGCGCTCGCGCTCCTCGCCGTCCTGGCGATAACGTTCCTCGGCAGCGGCGAACCCGCGATGGCGGGCGAAGCGTACGTCTATAAGGACCCATCCTGCGGCTGCTGCGAGGGCTACGCCTCCTACCTCGAGGCGCACGGCTACAAGGTGAAGGTCATCGCCGTGGACGACATGGCCTCGGTCAAGGCGCGGTACGGTATCCCGCACGACATGGAGAGCTGCCACACGACCGTCTTCGATGGCTACGCCGTCGAGGGTCACGTTCCGATCGAAGCCGTGCAGCGGATGCTCAGCGAGCGCCCAGCCATCGACGGCATCGCGCTGCCCCGGATGCCTGCCGGCTCGCCCGGCATGCCCGGGACGAAGCGGGGGCCGTTCACCGTCTACGCGCTCAGCGGCGGCGAGTCGTCCGAATACATGCAGGTGTGAGCGATGGCGGAACGGAAGACCCGGAACGCCAAGCCCTGGATCCCTGCCTTCGCGCTTCTCGTCGTCGGCGC
>CAZSAS010000113.1:1220-3783 GCA_964604855.1 uncultured Methanosarcinales archaeon | reverse complement strand
CTTCTGCTCCGGCAGTATGTCCACGACCGGGTGCTTCGTCGTCGGGTCCACCTCTGTGGAGTTCGCGTCCTTGAGGTCGCAGACGTTCCGCGCGAACTCGATGATGGCCATCTGGAGGCCGTAGCAGATGCCGAGGAACGGGATGTCGTGCTCGCGACAATAGCGCACCATGGCGATCTTCCCCTCGACGCCGCGGCTGCCGAAGCCGCCCGGGACGATGACGCCGGCCACGCCTTCCATGTCCTTCGCGAGGTCGTGCTTCTCGCTCGTCTCGAGCCATTTCAGGTCGATGCCCACGTCGAAGGCCGCTTGGCAATGGTGCAGGGCCTCGATGATGCTGGCGTAGCTGTCCTCCAATGCCGTATACTTGCCCGCGATGGCGATGGTGATGCGTCTGGTGTGCTCTGCGGTGAGCCGGTCGACGAGCGTGCGCCATTCCTTGTCTTCCTTGAGCCCGTTCATGCCGAGCTCCTCGTCGATGATGCGGAACATGCCTTGCTGCGCGAAGTTGATCGGGATCTCGTAGATGCTGCCCACGTCCTGCGCGCTCAGCACGCGATCCGCCTTGATGTCGGCGAAGAGGGCGATCTTCTTCCGTTCCTTCTCAGCGAGGGGCTCGTGGCAGCGCGCGAGGATGACCTCGGGGATGATGCCCCGCTGGCGGAGCATCGAGACCGACTGCTGGGTCGGCTTCGTCTTGTGCTCGTTCACGTGCTCCGGCTTGGGCACGTAGGTGAGGTGCACATACATGATGTTCTCGCGTCCCACCTCCTGGCTGAGCTGGCGGGCCGCCTCGATGTAGAGCTCGTTCTCGATGTCGCCGACCGTGCCGCCCACTTCGATGAGCATCACGTCCGCTTCCTCTTCCCTGGCCACGCGGAGCCACCATGTCTTGATGAAGTCCGTGACGTGGGGGATCATCTGCACGGTCTTGCCGAGATAATCCCCTTTCCGCTCCTTCTCGCGGATGCGTTCGTACACCTTTCCCATGGTGAGGTTCCATTCGAACGTGCACGTCACGCCGAGGAACCGTTCATAATGCCCGAAGTCCATGTCGACCTCGCCCCCGTCGTCGAGGACGAAGACCTCGCCGTGCTCGATCGGGTTCATCGTGCCCGGGTCGACGTTGAGGTAGCCGTCCGCCTTGATCGGCACGACCTTGTACTTCGGCGCGAGCAGGTTGCCGATGCTCGCGGCGGCCACGCCCTTCCCGAGCCCTGAGAGGACGCCGCCCGTGACGACGATCCACTTGACCGGGCGCTGCCTGTCTCGCTTCGCCTTCCCAGAATCCTTGCCGTCGGCCATGACGGGAGGTGCAGAGCGGCATGATGCTATATAAAGATTTATGTGGCGCAAGAGCGATGCCGAGGTGGAAAGAGCAATGCCCTATCCTAGAGCGCTTCCGAACGGAAAGTGTGGAGATAACTATTTAAAAGGTGATTTCTGGTTGGTCTCCTATGGCTCCGGTCATCGAGTTCCTCGCCCTCTTCGGTCTCGCGCTGAGCCTGTACACGCTCTGGGTCCAGCACAACATGCGCCGGCCGGGCTGGAAGGCCCCGTGCGACTTCGGGAAGCGCATCAGCTGCACGCGCTCGTTCAAGAGCGAGTACGGCCGGCTCCTCTTCGTGCACAACGGCTGGCTCGGCGTCGGCTTCTACCTCGCGGTCATCCTTGCCAGCATCTCTGGCTTCCGCGCGATCGTGCTCGGGCTGGCTATCGTCGCTGTCCTGTTCAGCGTCCTCCTTGCCTACCTCGGCTACGTCCGGATGAAGAACTTCTGCGTGGTGTGCACGGCCGTCTATGCCGTCAACATCCTCCTGCTCGTCTTCGCGCTGCTGTGATTCCTCGCCTTTCTTTGATTCTCTGTCACTGCCTTGAGTGAAAGGCAGCGCCGAGCATCGGGGGAGGGGCCCCGATTATCGCGAGGCGTCGAGAGAACCGCGGCCGGAGGGAGCGTGCATGCGGCAGTGGCGGAGCGTCCGATGCGGTCTTTCCCGCTACTCGCGTCCGCTGTTCCCACCCTTCCGATATGCTTCTTCGCTGCATATCCACTTGCTTGTCCACTGCACCCACCCTCTCACAAGCGCCTGCCGGGCGCGGAGTATGTGGAGTGGCTGTGGAGAAAAGGGTCCTAGAACACGGCCGCGGCCAGGCTGCTGAAGACGTGGTAGCCGTCGAAGCCCGGGATGGGGATCATGTTGAAGATGAAGAGGAAGCCGTTGATGCGGCGGAAGAGCGCGACGTAGCGGAGCGTCTCCTGCTTCTTGGCGGTGAGCCTGCCCTTCGCGCCGTAGCGCATGTAGAGGAACGAGGCGAGCCAGAACAGGCCGTTCACGGCCGGCCCGGCGAACGCGATGGCCGCGCTCTGGAGCGGTGCCGCGACTGCCGGGTAGCTGACGTACGCGGGGACGAAGAAGACGAAGCCGGGCAGGAACAGCTTGAGCAAGACGCCGATGACGAGCCAGGAGTAGGCGGCGTGGAACGTCGCGCTGAACCCGAACGCCATGGCGGTGAACTTGTGGCCGAACTCGTGGAAGATGATGGCCGGCGCGACGAGCAGGAC
>CAZSAS010000113.1:0-1210 GCA_964604855.1 uncultured Methanosarcinales archaeon | reverse complement strand
CTTCAGGCCGGCCTTGGGCGTGATGTTCTTGAGCAGGTCGTCAGGGTGGAGCGGTCCCCGTTGCGGCCGGAGCACGTCCTTGAAGATGAAGCCGATGACGAGGGACATGATGACGATGTCCACGACTTCGAGGAGGGAGAGGAAGGCCATCTTCCGGGGCAAGGCCGTGCCGTTTTTATAGCTATGGTTTGGGGTTCCGGGACAACAATCCTTAAAAACCCCTCGCTGGTCCGCCACGCCAGGGAGAGGTCACCGAGGCTTCTTTCAGGAGTTGATGCTCATGGCAGAAGAGAAGAGAGCCAAGAAGGGGTCCGAGACCGGGTCCGAGGATGCGAAGGCGGGCAAGACCGGCCCGGCGAAGGAGGGCGACAAGGTGAAGGTGCACTACATCGGCACGTTCGAGGACGGGAAGCCCTTCGACAGCAGCGAGGGTAGGGACCCGATCGCGTTCACGATCGGCGAGCATCACGTCGTGCCCGGCTTCGAGAAGGCGGTCGCGGGCATGAAGGTCGGCGAGAAGAAGGACATCACGCTCGAGCCCGAGGATGGCTACGGCGAGCCGCGCGCAGAGCTGATGCAGGAGGTCCCGATGGAGGCCATGAAGAAGAGCGGCATCACGCCGGAAGTCGGGATGACGCTCGGCATCGCGCACCCGCAGGCGCCGGGCCAGCAATTACCAGCGAAGGTCGTCGCGATCGGTGAAGAGACGGTGAAGCTGGACCTGAACCACCCCTTGGCGGGCAAGAAGCTCAAATTCACGCTCGAGCTGGCGGGGATTGAGTAGAGCCTTTCCTTAACTTTTCCCTTGCGTTTTCTTCTGTTTTCCTTTCTTCTTGTCGGCAGCGCTCGCCGCTGCCTGGTGCGCCTTGGTGCTCGGGTGCTCTCGGAAGAGCTCGATGACTGTCTGGAGCAGCGCGAGCAGCAGGGGGCCGATGAGGATGCCGATGAAGCCGAAGAGCTTGAGGCCGCCGAGGACGCCGAGCAGGACGAGCACCGGATTGAGGCGATCACGGCTGCTGATGAGGTAGGGGCGGACGACGTTGTCTACGTTCATGACGACGATGCCGCCGATGACGAGGATGCCGATACCCGCGACGTAGTGCCCATTGAGGAGCTCGATGATGCCGGCCGGCAGCCAGACGATGGGCGTGCCCACGACCGGGAGGAAGCTGAGGATGATCATGATGACGCCCCAGAAGATGAAGTTGGG
>CAZSAS010000112.1:0-3813 GCA_964604855.1 uncultured Methanosarcinales archaeon | reverse complement strand
CCTTCCGTATCGCGGCGCTCAGCCCCGCGGCGCGGCCGAAGAGGTGGTCGAACTCCTCCGGCGGGATGAGAGGCATGATCGGGTAGTGCTCGCGGGGCAGGACGAGACAGTGTCCCTTGACGGCCGGCCGGATGTCGAGGATGGCAAAGAGCACCTCATCTTCGAAGACGGTCTTGCTCGGCTGCGCTCCCGAGACGATCTTGCAGAAGATGCAGTTGGCCTTCTGCTCCGCCAGCAGCTGCTCCTGGCTCTGCTCCGCCATGCGAGAAATCAGGGAAGAGGTGTTTAAAAAAGCTTGCGTTGCCGCCCTTTGTCACTGCCCTTCCACGTCCTCGATGACGATGGCGAAGACCGGGCAGGATTCCGCTGCCTCCTTGTTCTTGCCGAGCTGGCTCTCGTCGATGACGAGCTCGAACTTGCCGTCCTCGCGCTTCGTCGCGTTCTTCAGATCGACTTTGCCGTCGTCGGCGAGCTCCCACACCTCCGGCGCCACGGCGTTGCACGCGAGCGCGCCGATGCATGTGTCGCGGTCGAAGATGATCCTGTATTGCTTGCCCATGCTTATCACACCTCTGTGAATGGTATCGCGCGGTATCGAACGCTAACGAACGATAACGAACCGGCCGTGAAACTCCCGGGACGCTTTTTAAAGGTTGCGGGATTGACGGAAAAGGCCGGGTGAGAGGAAAAAGAAAAAACCACGAAACCTTTATAAATGACCCTCGAGTCGTGACGCCCACCTGTGATTGATGACGCCGCGCGGCGACGCGCGGCCGAATGAGGGAACTTCTGTTCCGCCGTGAATCCGGGAAAGAAAGGATTGAGAGGATTGACACCATGAGCGATGAATCAGTGTACGAAGTCGTCGAGGTCGCCAAGAAGACCGGCAAGCTCAAGAAAGGCTGCAACGAGGTCACGAAGGCCATCGAGAAGGGGCAGGCGAAGCTCGTCATCGTGGCGAAGGATACCACGCCGAAGGAGATCATCATGCACCTCCCGCTCCTGAGCAAGGAGAAGGACGTACAGTACGTCGAGGTCGAGAAGAAGGAAGAGCTCGGCGCTGCCGCGGGCCTCGCGCTCGGGACGGCCGCCATCGCGATCACCGACCTCGGAGAGGCCGGGGAGATGGCGAAGCAGCTCGGCAAGGAGTGATCCTGATGGCCGAAGAAAGCAAGGGCGGGATCACGTTCAGCGAAGCCGTGCCTTCCCGCGTGGAAGAGATCGTCGGACGCACCGGCACGAGGGGCGAGGCCATCCAGGTCCGCGTCAAGGTCCTCGCGGGCAGGGACGAGAACAAGATCATCAGGCGCAACGTGCGCGGCCCCGTACAGCTGGGCGACGTCCTCATGCTCCGCGAGACGGAGATCGAGGCGCGCCCGCTCAACAAGGCAGGCCGCGGCGGCAACTAGGTGAATGACGATGCCGAACTGCAGCTTCAGCGGAAAACCCATCCCCCCAGGGACGGGCATCATGTACATCAAGAAGGACGGCAAGGTCCTGTGGTTCCTGAACAGCAAGGCGGAGAAGAACTTCCTCAAGCTCCGGCGCAAGCCGCGGAACGTCACGTGGACCAGCGAGGCCCAGGCGGCGAAGACGGCGGCGAAGACGGCTGCAGAGAAGGACCTGAAGACCGGGAAGTCCGCACAGAAGGCGCCGGCCAAGGCTCCTGTGAAGAAGGCTGACGCCGAGCCGACCGGCGGGACCGCCGGCAAGGAAGAGAGCAAGAAAGAGGCGAAGGGTGGTACGCAATGATCCAGCAGACGCTCGTGCTCATGAAACCGGATGCGGTGCAACGCGCCCATGTCGGCGAGATCATCAGCCGCTTCGAGAAAGCGGGCCTGAAGATCGCCGGGATGAAGATGGTGTGGGTCGATAAGGAATTCGCCAAGCGGCACTATGCGGAACACGTCGAGAAGCCGTTCTATTCCGGACTCGAGGCACTCATCACGCTCGGTCCCGTCATCGCGATGGTCCTGGAGGGTGTCGAGGCCATCGGGACCGTGCGGAAGCTCGTCGGCCCGACCGAGCCGAAAGGGGCGCCCGCAGGCACCATCCGCGGCGACTTCGCCCATGTCAGCTATGGCTATGCCGACAAGAAGGGCATCGGCATCAAGAACCTGATACATGCGAGCGCGGACGCGAAGGACGCGAAGAAGGAGCTCGCCCTCTGGTTCAAGGACGACGAG
The DNA here is from genome assembly GCA_964604855.1 of uncultured Methanosarcinales archaeon. Lineage (GTDB taxonomy): Archaea > Nanobdellota > Nanobdellia > Woesearchaeales > UBA525 > UBA153. The sequence goes on along the minus strand of CAZSAS010000112.1, from coordinate 1,627 downwards.
ATCCACAGCTACAAGACCGTGCACGACGTGCACCTGCTCGAATGAGCGGCGAGCCACACAAGGTGATCACATGACGAAGATGGTAGACCGAGTCAAGGAAGTCATGAAGACCCCGGAACGGATTCGGAACATCGCGATCTGCGCGCACATCGACCACGGCAAGACGACGCTGAGCGACAATCTGCTGGCGGGCGCTGGGATGATGAGCGAGGAGCTGGCGGGCAAGGCGCTCGTCCTCGATTTCCACGACGACGAGGCCGAGCGCGGCATCACGATCGACAGCGCGGCCGTGAGCATGGTGCACAAGGTGAACGACGCTGACCATCTCATCAACCTCATCGACACGCCGGGGCATGTCGACTTCGGCGGTGACGTGACGCGCGCGATGCGCGCCGTTGACGGTGCGGTCGTGCTCGCGTGCGCGGTCGAGGGCATGATGCCCCAGACCGAGACCGTGCTCCGGCAAGCCTTGAAGGAGCGGGTGAAACCCATCCTCTTCATCAACAAGGTCGACCGGCTCATCAAGGAGCTCAAGCTCACTCCCGAGGCGATGCAGCAGCGGTTCGTCAAGATCATCGCTGAGGTGAACCAGAAGATCAAGGGAATCGCCGAGAAGGAGTACGGCGACAAGTGGCAGGTCAACGTACAGGACGGCAGCGTCTGCTTCGGCAGCGCGTTCCACAACTGGGCGATGAGCCTCGATTACATGCAGCAGAAGAAGATCAGCTTCAAGGACATCATCGACGCGTACGAGAACGACACGTGGAAGGAGCTCGGCAAGAAGGCTCCACTGCATGTCGTCCTGCTGAACGCGGTGGTGAAGCATCATCCGAACCCCTTGACGGCGGCGAAATACCGCATTCCTAAGATCTGGCACGGCGACTTGGAGAGCCCGATGGGCAAGAGCCTGCTCATCGGCGACCCGAACGGGCCCTTGGCGTTCGTCGTCACGAAAGTGGTGGTCGACCCGCAGGCCGGGGAGATCGCGGCCGGCAGGCTGTTCGGCGGCACCATGAGCAAGGGCATCGAGGCCTGGCTGAACCGTGCCAAGAAGGCGGTGCGCACCCAGCAGGTCTACATCTACAACGGCGCGAAGAAAGAGATCGTGGACGAGGTGCCCGCGGGGAACATCATCGGCCTCGGCGGCCTCAAGGATGCCTATCCGGGCGAGACCGTGACGGTAGGCGAGCAGGAGCCGTTCGAGGAGATCAGCCATCTGTTCGACCCCGTCATCACGAAGGCTATCGAGGCGAAGAAGCCGTCGGATTTGCCGAAGCTGATCGAGGTCCTCGTCCAGGTGAGCAAGGAGGACCCCTCCATCAAGATCGAGATCAACAACGAGACGGGCGAGCACCTCATCAGCGGCATGGGCGAGCTCCACCTCGAGATCATCGAGAACCGGATCGTGAAGGAGAAGCACGTCGAGGTCTCGACCTCCCCGCCCGTCGTGGTCTACCGCGAGACCATCACGCGGAAGACCCCGCAGCCAGAGGAGGGGAAGTCGCCGAACAAGCACAACAAGCTCTACTTCAGGGTCGAGCCGTCGAGCGACGCCCTCAGGAATGCCCTCAAGGAGAAGAAGATAAGCCAGGGCAGGGTCAAGAAGAAGGACGAGGCCCTCTGGGAA
>CAZSAS010000111.1:0-3814 GCA_964604855.1 uncultured Methanosarcinales archaeon | reverse complement strand
CCAGAAGCTTTATAAACGATATCTTCTTCCTCCCGGGTACCATGGGGGCTACACGAGTACTCACGCTCACCATCTTCGCAATCCTTGCAACGACGCTGCTCATGGCCAGCCTCGCGGCCGGCTTCCCGAGCACGCCCAGCCAGGTCCAGAACGGCCTGCCCATCGACGGCTGCGCCATCCAGACCTCGCACGGGCTCGTCCCTGACCGCGACTGCGACGGCATCGACGACTACCGCGACAACTGCGTGAGCACGCCGAACAGCGTGCAGAGCGACACGAACAGGAACGGCATCGGCGACGCCTGCGACCTCCTCGTCACGCAGATTGGCCTCGAACCCGGCACGGACGTGCACCAGGGCGAGTTCTTCACCGTCAAGGTCCAGCTCATCAACAACAAGGCCTACGAGATAGAGGACATCCAGGCACGCATCCGCAACCTCGGTCTCGACATCGACGTCAGCACCCTCGTGCCGAGCATGCGCCCCGGCGAGCAGCGCGTCATCGACTTCGTCCTGAAAGCCCCGGGCTGCGCGACGCCTGGGCAGTACGAGCTCAGCTTCAGCACGGACCACAAGGAAGGCGGCAAGACCTACACCCAGACGGCCTATCAGCGTATCAACGTCCTCGAACGGGTGGGCGCCTGCACGCCCGGCGCGACGACCATGGACAACACCGTCCTCGACACCATCACCCAGCAGGAAGCCGAGGCGGGCGACCGCGTCGTCTATCCCATTACTGTCACGAACCTGAACGGCGAGGCGAAGACCTATCATCTCAGCCTCGACGACATCAACAACATCGGCACTTTCCGCATCGACCCCAGCGCGACCTTCACCGTGCCGGCCGGGAAGAGCCACACGCTCTACCTCTACGTCGAGACCGAGAGCTTCGCCCCGGTCGGACGGAACACGCTCCACCTCGCGCTCGAGAGCGACGGCATTACCGAGCACACGAGCCTCGGCCTCCGCATCATCAAGAGCGTCAGTCCGCCGCTCGAACGCATCCTCGCCAGCGCCCTCCAACTCGCGCTCGTCATCATCGTGCTCGGGCTCATCATCGGCGCGGGCATCGTCGCGTACAAGAAGGTCAATGAGGACCACGACGACGAGCAGGGCGACAACCGCAAGGGCGGGGATCGCAAGGACAGTGGCATCGAGGTCGTCGAGGACGACGATTTCGAAAGTTACTATTGAAACAAGGTGCCGCACATGCAGAAGTTCGCCTGGACCATCGTCGCATTCCTCCTCATCTTCTTCACGCTCTCCGGCGCAGCGAGCGCCGAGCTCATCGTCAACAAGTACAGCAACGACTTCTCGGTCGATTCGCCCTACGCTGACCAGGTCAAGCTCTGCGCCTGCGAGAACCGCGCGGACCTGGTCACCGTGACGAACACCGGCAACTTCCTCTCCGGCTACCATGTGAGCATCATCGCCGACGAGCAGGGCTGGTACGAGCCGAGCATCACAGACTTCGAGCTCGCGCCGGGCGAGAGCCAGGACGTGCTCGTCTATGCACAGCCCGGCTGCGGCACCACCGGCGTCTACACCTACACCATCAGGATCGACAGCAGCTACGGCCGCGAACGCCTCGTCACGAGGACGCTGGATGTCAAGCAGTGCCAGAACCTCTTCCTCACCGTCCAGGGCGGCACGAACGAGAGCAATCTCTGCCAGCCCCTCACCTATCAGCTTGAGCTCAAGAACGTCGCGGAATTCGCCGACACCTTCGACCTCGACTTCGGCTCGTTCAACGACTACGCAGACCTCAAGCAGCACGACTACTACCTCGTGCCCGACCAGAGCAAGCGGCTCAACGTGACGATCACACCGCCCTGCGGCCTGTTCGGCGAGGTCACGATCCCCTTCACCGTCAGGAGCGAGAAGAACAAGGTCACCGAGAAGAAGACCTCCACCGTCTTCATCGTGAACCAGTTCGACCACGAGATCGAGGCCGGAACGCAGGCCGAGTTCTGCAGTCGCGTCCAGGACGAGTACACCTTCGCGGTGCGCAACCTCATCGACATCCCGAACGGGTTTGATGTCTCGGTCACCGGTCCCGGCTTCATCAGCCAGGACAAGAAGCACCTCGAGCTCAAGGGCATGGAAGCCGAGAACGTCACGCTCACCCTCGACCCGAAGAAGGGACAGGAAGGGAAGTACAAGCTCAGGATCAAGGTCGACAGCGACCTCGGCAACATCCACAAGACACGCGACGTCGAGTTCGACGTGTTCGACTGCTTCGCCTACGAGCTCGGCTACGTCGACCTCCCCGTCGCTGAGGACGGCGCGTTCACCGACCAGTCCTGCTGCGGCGAGAAGACGTACAGCCTCAACATCCGCAACTCGGGTCAGACTGAGGAGACCTACAACATCGACGTGAACGGCCCCGGCTGGTTCGCACCGGAAGAGCGCACCATCAGGCTGAAGCCGAGCGAGAACAGGAACGTCAAGTTCACGGCGCAGCTCCCCTGCACGGACCAGACCTACGAGATCCCGGTGACGGTGTGGCTCACCCGCCACCCGGCCATCACCGAGACCGTGCGGTTCCGCGTCGAGAGCGAGACGCAGCGCACGTGCCACGCCGTCGAAGCGATGGTCGACACGGTCAACATCGACGAGGAAGATGGCGTCGTGCCTATCATCGTGCGCAACACCGGCCTCGAAGGCGGCGTGTACAGCGTGAACCTCGATGCAGAGCTCTACAAGGGCGCGCACGAGGACAAGGTCAGCCTCGCCCCGGGCGAGGAAGCGGTGCTCCATCTCGCGACCAAGACGAACCTGTCCGAGTACTTCGACGGCAAGTACCTCAGCACTCTCACCCTCACGCATGACGCCCTGGGCATCGACTACAACGAGCCGTTCTGGACCCGGTTCAGCCATGTCGACCCGCTCGTGAAAGCGTGGCGCGCGGTCATCCACTACGACTACGGCAGCCTCGGCCCGTGCTTCTGGAGCGTGGTCATCCTCGCAGTGCTCGCCCTCCTCGCGGTGATCTGGCTGCTCGTCCTCCTGGCCCGCGCAGCCCAGTACAGGCCCTTCACCAAGGGCTGGCTCGTCGCGCTCCGCACCCTCCTGGTCATCGCGATCGTGATCGTCGCAGTGGCTGTCTTCACGACTCCGCTACCCAAGAAGGCCCAGCTCTTCGAAGAGCCCATCCAGGACAGCTCGGGGCTCATCCTGCAATGGTACGAGAACGAACGCTTCACCATCAACCTCAATGACTACTTCACCGACCCGGACGCGGACTGGCTCGAATACGCGGCCACGCAGCCCGCGCACATCGCGGTCGTGATCGACGGCAACGAGGCGATGCTCATCCCCGACCACAACTGGGCGGGCGAGGACAAGATCGTGTTCACCGCGAGCGACCAGAAGGGCGGCATCAAGGACAGTCCCGTGCTCGCGCTCAAGGTGCTGCGGCGCAAGGACCTCAGCTTCGTGCAGTGGGTGGGCCGCTACTGCTTCCACCTCGCGTTCGGACTCGTGCTGGTCCTCCTGCTTTGCTTCCTGCTCATCAGCCTGCTCTGCCTCGCGCCGAAACGCAGGGTGCCCTACGGCCGGGTCATCGAGCCGCCCAAGCGTCCGAAGGGCGACGCCGTGCACACCCGCGTCACGAAGCAGGGCGAGGTCCGGCGCGTCGACCAGGCCACGCCGGGCGAGACGTTCACGGCCGTCGACCAGGACGGGACCGAGATGACGCTCGGTGTCGCCGAGAAGGTCGTCTGGCCGGAGCCGAAAGCGAAGGTGCAGACCGCGAAGAAGACCGCGAAGAAGACCGCGAAGAAGACCGCGAAGAAGACCGCGAAGAAGACCGC
>CAZSAS010000110.1:0-3822 GCA_964604855.1 uncultured Methanosarcinales archaeon | reverse complement strand
TTCGACAAGGCCAAGGCCGCGTACGATGAGGTGAAGCAGGTGATGGACAACGTCCGCAGGCTCCAGGACAAGGTCGGCGCGGGGAAGATGACGCAAGGGCAGGCGAACGCGATCAAGGGAGGCGTCCTCCTCGGCAAAGGATTGGAGTACACGACGAAGTACATCCCCGTCTTCGGCGACACGATCAGCGAGATCACCGCGGGAACGTTCCAGGCGACGATGAAGTTCGCGGAGAAGCGGGCCGAACGGACGACGAAGCTGAACAATTGCATCGAGGACCCGGAGCATTGCGACCCGAACGGGATCAGCGCATACTAGGTGAAAGGATGGCGGACAAGAAGGAAACGGGAAGGAAGACTGCCGGCCAGCACCTGGACAGCGCCATCGAGAAGACGAAGGAGCACGCTCATAAGGCGCAGAAGTTCATCGCGCACCACGCGTCCAAGACGGGCAAGCTCGTCGCCGAGCAGACGCACAAGGCGAAGGAGAAGCTGGCGACAATGAAAGAGAAGGAAGAGGACGGGAAAGAGAAGAAGACCGGTCCGAATCCTCAGAAAAAGAAGATCCTTTTCCTCGTTCTTGGAGCGGTGGTGGTCCTTGCGCTCCTCATCCTCCTCTGGCCGCGCGGCGGCGAACGCGCGACGCAAGCGCAGGCGGACTCGATCAGGACGATGCTCACGGAGAACGACGTGCCGTTCCGCGCCATCGCCGTCGAGCAGGACGGTTACGCCATCTATTACGACGCCGAGAGCGCCGTCGGCCGCTTCGACGACGCCATCCTTTCCGACTGGGGCATGATATACGGCATCGCGGCGGCGCACGACTGCAAGACGGTCAGCATCGTCACCCTGCTCGACAATGAGCCCATCCACAAGCAGACCGTCGGCTGCGACGCTGTCAGGGCCTTCGTCCGCGGCGTCCTGACGGAAGAGGAATTCTGGCTCCTCGTCAAGCACGAGAGCCTGGCATAGGCAAGGGACGTCTCGTGTTCTGAGAACACACCGCCTGTTAGGAGCAAGCTTTTTAAAACACGTCGTGCTCTCACCCCTCATGGCTCAGAAGGACGGTTCACGGAAAGACGTGGACCAGGACACGAAGGGCATCACGGTCAAGAAGGCCGAGGACATGCCCGAGTGGTACAGCCAGGTCTGCCTCAAGGCGCAGCTGGCGGACTACGCGCCGATCAAGGGCTGCATGGTCATCCGCCCCCTCGGCTACGCCCTCTGGCAGTCCGTCGTGGACGGGCTGAACGCGCGCATGAGAGAAGACGGCGTCAAGAACGCCTACTTCCCCCTCTTCATCCCCGAGAGCTTCTTCAGCCGCGAGGCCGAGCATGCCGAGGGCTTCAAGCCCGAAGTCGCGTGGGTCCAGAACAAGGACGACAAGGACGGCGAGCGCTTCGCCATCCGCCCGACCAGCGAGACCATCATGTACGACAGCTACGGCAAGTGGATCAGGAGCTGGCGCGACTTGCCCTTGCGCATCAACCAGTGGTGCAACATCGTCCGCTGGGAGGTGCAGGACGTGAAGCTCTTCCTCCGCAGCAGGGAATTCCTCTGGCAGGAAGGCCACTGCGTCTACGCGACGGCAGCGGAGTGCCACAAGGAGACGCTCCACTACCTCGAGCGCTATCGCCAGATCGCGGAAGACCTCTTCGCCATCCCGGTGCTGCTCGGCCTGAAGACCGAGCGCGAGAAGTTCGCCGGCGCCATCAGGACCTACACCATCGAATCGCTCATGCCCGACGGGAAAGCCCTGCAGATGGGCACCTCGCACGACCTCAGCCAGGGCTTCGCGAAAGCCTTCGACATCAGCTTCCAGGACAAGGACGGCAAGGCCACGCTGCCCTGGCAGAACAGCTGGGGCATGAGCACGCGCATGATCGGCGCGCTCGTCCTGACGCACGGCGACGACAAAGGTCTCGTGCTGCCCCCGCGCATCGCGCCGAACAAGGTCGCGATCGTCCCGATCATCTTCGAAGACAAGAAAGCGACGATCATCGCGGAGGCGGAGAAGCTCGGCGCGCTCCTCAAGGACTTCAACCCGATCGTCGATACCAGGGACGAGTACACCTCCGGCTGGAAGTTCAACGAGTACGAGCTGAAAGGCGTCCCGCTCCGGGTCGAGGTCGGGCCGAAGGACATCGAGAAGCAGCAAGCCGTCGTCGTCCGCCGCGACACCGGGAAGAAGGAATTCGTGCCTCTCGACAAGCTTAAAGCGCACGTCGCTGACGCGCTCGAGCAGATGCACGCGGGCCTGTACGCTGCGGCCAAGAAACGCATCGACGCCGACACGGTCACCGTCACCGATTTCAAGGCCTTCGAGAAAGCCATCGAGGCGCGCACGATGGTGTTCACGGCGCACTGCGGCGAGGACGACTGCGAACTCTGCATCAAGGAGAAGACGGCCGCGACCTCGCGCTGCATCCCCCTCGACGGGAAACGGGCGAAGCCCGAAACGGGCGCGAAATGCGTCCACTGCGGCAAGCCCGCGAAGTACAACGCCCACTTCGCGCGGGCGTACTAGTTCTTAACACCGGGCCAAGACGAACTTTTTCGAAGAAAAAGTTGGGAAAATTCCTCAGAATTTTCCGTTTTTAGTCCTGTTATTTTCTCCCGAAGGGATTCGAGCGAAGCGAGAAAGTCACAACAGAGGCTCTTCGAACCTTGCAAGAAATGTATCCAATTTTTCTTTTAATGCCGGATCGCATGGGAATGCTACCGGAACCTCTTTGTAAAGTGAATTGACGTATTCCACTTTCTGTTCCATCCCGTATCTTACTCCGCGGGCGTTTGGTGGTGACCACAACATTCCCTTTTCATCCCGTACGCATTTTTCCTCGAGATTAAGATCGTATCTTTGAATTCGATGTTGGCTGCCGCTGAAGCCAATGCTTATTCCGTCAGGAAAAGTTATGTCGACTGCTCTCCAAGCATTCTTTCGATTGTCAACGGGAAAACTGAGTTTGACTCTTGGATTAACATCGTCGGGTTCGATCAACTGCTCCTCATCGACTTGATAAAATTGAATATTGCCCTCCCGGATGTGCCCTTTCAAAAAGGATGGGCCTGATAGTGCAACCATGCACATGTACGCAACTCTAGAATGACAGGGTCCTCTATATTTATCTCCATGTTTCTTCCTATCAATATGTGCAGAAGCAAACATTGTTGGAATGGTGATTGGTGCTGTAAGGATTGATGCGGCTGACCATGCAACGCCTTTTGCAATTTTAAGTCCATCGCGTTCGGTAATATACTCCAATCCGAGCGGTGCAACAATTTCCTCGATGATTGATTTTTCTTCCGCTTTTATCTCTTGCGCTGTAGGCATGTGTGTGGGATGTTGATTGGATTTATAAATACTACTGCGGAGTAGGTGTATTTGAGCCTCTGTTGTGATTGAAAATAACACCGGACTTTAAAGAACTCCGACCGCCAGGGAGGAGTTGGGGAAATCAACAGATTCCCCGCTAAAGTCCTGTTATAGGCGCCGACCGCTAGGGAGGCCGCGGAGGCCTGCAAGGCCGTAGCGAGTTCTGATTTGCCCCGAAAAACGCTCTCTGAGGCCTTCTGGACTCAGGTTGTTCCCAGCCCTGGCTGGGGACCCTCTCCAGCGGAGCTGGCTCCCTGCACGCTCCTGCGTGATCCTTGGCTGGCGGCCGGCGCGGGCGAGGGTTGGCCCCTCCGGGGTGCCCGCGCGAGGCTCCCGAAGGGAGCCGACGGCCCGCCAGATCCACCAAAAACTCCTTTATAAAGGGCAAATCAGAATTGCCAATAACATCGGGATTTAGAGAAGTTTCGAACGTAGTGAGAAATTTGG
>CAZSAS010000109.1:0-3832 GCA_964604855.1 uncultured Methanosarcinales archaeon | reverse complement strand
AACGTCAGGCCGCAGCTCCCGGAGCTCTGCGCAGACGCTCATGTCCGTCGGGCTCCCAGGATGCCCCGTCAGCATGACCTCGTCCACGGCGCGGAAAGCCTCGAGCACCTCTTTCCGCAAGTCTTGGGGCATGAAGATGAAGCCTTTCTTGGCCATGAGCCAGTTGTCGTTGTTGAGGATGACGACAAGCCGGTCGCCGAGGGCTCTCGCCGCCTCGAAGAGTCGGACATGGCCGATGTGCACGGGGTCGAAACCGCCCGAGACCGCGATGGTGCGCGTCATCCTGCACGGGTGGGCAAGACACGTTTTTAAGCTTTCCCGAGAACCGGCGCGGCAAGTCTGGCCTGGAGGGTAGCAAACTTTTAAAGGCTCGGAGCGTCCCTGGACCCATATGGCACGGCAGGCGGACCGGGCGGGAAGGACCGGCGGCAAGGCGCCGAAGAGCACGCTGACGCGCCGCCAGATCCTGGCTCTGGCGCTCGTGCTGAGCGTGGCGCTCTACCTGGCAGGCCTGTTCAGCGGGCTCAGCGCGAGCAACCTGGCCCGGGAGCAGAGCCGGCAGGATTTCAGCTTCCTCGTCGGCTACGTCGATACCTTGGAGAACGAACTCGGCAGCCTCCAGATCCAAGAGGCGTTCGTGAACAGTCTCGATGAGACGCGCCGCTGCGAGTTCGCCGAGCAGCGTTTCAGCCAGGTGGCAGAGCAGCTCAACTACTACTGGAGCGTTTTCCCGACCAGGCTCGAGGAGTTCGAGCGCAGCCACACCCTCACGCCGGAATACCTGAAGCTCAAGAACGACTACACGAAGCTCAGCCTCCGGGCCTGGATCATCGCACGGGACAACTACGAGCGCTGCAACAGCGACACCATCCCCATCCTCTACTTCTACAACGCATCCTGCGAGCAATGCCCGGTGCAGGGTGAGATCCTCGACGGCGTGAAGAAAGCCCTGCAGACCGGGAATAAGACCGTGCTCGCCTTCACGCTGGACCTCGACCAGGACGAGCCCAGCCTCCCCCTGATCAAGGAATACTACAACGTGACCGAAGCGCCCGCCATCATCGTGAACGAGCACGTGCTCCAGGGGCGCCTGTTCAGCGAGGCTGAGATCACGAAGGCGATGCTGGAAGACTGAAAGGGCGTGGCCGAGGAACGAATGCGGGAAGAGAGCGTGAGAACAATGAACCGTTTCATCAGCATACTCGCCATCCTCGCGGTCGCTTCGCTCATCTACTTCGTCGGCGCTGCACAGCAGAGCTTCATCACCGATGCGCGCCAGCTCGCGGGGAACAGGAGCCTGGCCAACCAGCTCGTCAGCTCCGACCTCGTCCTCGGGACACGGAGCTTCCTCGGGGCAAGAGAAGCGCCGATCACGCTCGTCGTCGTCGTCGACTTCTTCAGCAACACGAGCAAGGAGGACTACTTCGCAACGGTGCCGTTCCTCATGCGGGAATACGTCGAGAGCGGCGAGGCGCGCCTCTACCACAAGTACTACCTCCCTGAAGATGACTACAACGGCAAAAAAGGCAGATTTAAATATGCCCTCCTCGCATCGTGCTATGACGGCGACGACAGGGCCGGCTTCAACGAGGCCTTGTTCACGGCACGGGAAGACGAGCTCGATGCGCTGGCGCGCGAGCACCACGTGCCAGAAGACTGCCTGCGGAGCGTGCCCGAGACCTTGTATGAGGACATGCTCGAGACGCGGCTGTTCCGTCTGCTCAGCCCGAGCCTGCACATCGCCATCGACGGCCGGGACGCCACCGTCCTCATGGGCATCCCCAGTCCCGAACGCATCAACCAGACGATCAGACGCAAGCAGGTGACCCTCGGCATATGACGCCCCACGAAATCACGCTGATACTGTACAACCTGGCGCTCCTGCCCGTCGTCTTCTTCAGCATCCTCTTCGTCGTGCTCACCATCATCAGCGTGTACGTCGACCGTCCGGCGACGCGCAAGACCGAAGCGGTGCCGAAGCTCAAGCGGGAGCCGCACATCACCGTCCAGGTACCGACCTTCAACGACCCCATCGCGCTGCGCTGCCTCGACGCCTGCAGGAAGTTCAGGTACAGGAACTTCGACATCATGATCATCGACGACAGCACGGACAAGAAGACCGCCAAGATGCTCGCCGAGTACGCGAAGAAGCACAAGGGCGTCAGCTACGTCCACCGCGACAACCGCGAGGGCTACAAGCCCGGCGCGCTCCAGGAAGCGATGCCCCTCGTGAAGGGTGAGATCATCGCGCTCTTCGACGCGGATTTCGTGCCGAAACGGGAGTTCCTCACGCGGATCGCGAAGCCCTTCGAGGACGAGCAAGTGGCGATTGCCCAAGCACGACAAGGCTTCCTCAACGCGGAGAAGAACCTCGTGTCGCGCTTCGCCGCCTACCTCCTCCAGGTCTATCACTACATCCTGATGCCCATCAACCAGCGCCTCAACACCGTCCTCTTCTGCGGGACGGCGGGCGCGATCAGGAAGAGCGCCCTCATCGACGTCGGCGGCTGGAACGCGAAGAGCATCACGGAAGACTCGGAACTGTCGGTGCGCCTGCTCGCCAAGGGCTATCGCAACGAGTACCTGCCGTTCGAGACTCCGAGCGAGGTACCCGTGACGATCGAGAGCTTCATCAAGCAGCAGATGCGCTGGTGCTTCGGCAACATCAGGGTCTTCTTCGACCAAATGGGCGTGATCCTCTGGCAGAAAGGCCTCACCCTGGGCCAGCGCTGCATGATCACCTTCCTCACCTTGGGAACCATCGTCGCCCCCGTCGTCATCCTCATGACCATCGCAGGCTTCATGGGTTGGTTCAGCGGGGACCTCCGCTTGTTCGGGCTCGGCGACCTCGCCGATTTCGCGCTGAAGTTCTTCTACACTGCCGGCTTCCTCGTCATAGGCTTCGTCATGCTCCTCAAACGCCGCTCCCCCAAGGAATTCCCCCACCTCCTGCTCGCCGCCTTCTCCATCAGCATCATCCTCGCGGCCGCCAATTCGGTGGCCATCTACAAGGCGGTCTTCCGCAAGGACAAGCCCCTGTTCGCGAGCAAGCAGAACAGCTGGATCTGCACGCCGAAGACCGGGAACGAGCGGTACCGATGAGCCTCGAGGCGTTCCTGTCAGGGACCATCACTGCGATTTTCCTCCTCGTCGTCCTCTCCTATTACGTCCTTCTGTTCAAGCCGCACCGGCCCGAGAAAGGAGGGAGCAGGTTCAAGAGCCTCACGGTCATCGTGCCGGCGCACAATGAGGAACGCTACATCGCCGAGTGTCTCACCCGTGTCCTCGCGGCGCGCTTCCGCGGCAAGAAGGAAGTCATCGTCATCGACGACGGGAGCGAGGACCGCACCTTCGACATCGCGAAGCGCTTCCCGGTCACCGTGCTGAAGCACAAGCACCGAGGCAAGTCCGCCTCGATTAACCGCGCATTGAAGATTGCTACGGGAGAGCTCATCGCCATCGTCGATGCGGACAGCTTTCTCCACGCGGACGCCATCGAAGAGGCGGTCAGGTTCCTCAAGCCGGAGAAAGTCGCGGTGGTGTGCGCGACGGTGAAGGTGCACAACCGCCGCACCGTGCTCGGGATGTGGCTGCACATCGAGCAGCTCTTCAACTCCCTGGTGCGCGGCCTCTTCGTCAAGCTGAACGTGAACATCGTGACGCCCGGGCCGCTGAGCATCTACAAGAAGGCCGCGATCGAGGCGCTCGGCGGCTTCGAGACCAAGGGCTTCTCCGAGGATGTGGACATCACGGTGCGGCTCATCAAGGCCGGCTACAGGGTCGAGTACGCGGCAAAGAGCGTGAGCGAGACGAACATGCCGGTCTCGGCCCG
>CAZSAS010000108.1:0-3839 GCA_964604855.1 uncultured Methanosarcinales archaeon | reverse complement strand
CAACGACCGCGAGACCTGCCGGCTCAGCGTCCTCGCGCACAAGTCCCTCCTGTTCCAGCTCGCCGGGAAATCGCTCGTCGACGTGATCGACATCGACTGCAGGCGCCGCATCGTCACGATCATGAAGGACCACATCGAGGTGAACGGCGAGAAGGCGGCGTTCTATGACGGGCTGTTGAACCGGACGGTGAGCAGCTATGCCGGGCTCTCGCCGGACACGGTGAACGCCATCGCCACCGACGAACTGGCGGGCTGCTGGTACCAGTTCCTGCAGGGCAAGGCGGATTTTCTCGGCAAGGAGACCTTCGACTGGGGGAACAACAACCGCCGCTGCTTCGTCTGCAGCGAGCTCCAGTTCGCGCCTGGCGCGGCGCCGCTCGCCGACGAGCCTGAGCCCCTCATCGACTACCTCGGGAAGGCGCAGGTGCGGCCCGCCTTCGTCCTCGACCAGGATGGGCCGCGGAACGCGAAGGACTACCTGTTCAACGACGACGCCATCTGCGGCCGCTATTATCAGGACTGGACGACGGACGAGCTGTCCACGGACGTCTCATGCCCCGAGCGCTACATCACCTTCTGGAGCCCTGAGCACGCGAACGGCTTGCGGGACAAGCTCTGGGAACTCCTCGGAGGAACGGGCAACGCGAAGGTCGGAACCCACTTCCTCGAGCGCAACGTCACGATCGCGCCCTGGACGCCTCACGACCAGTACGTCGTCGTCTTCATGGCGGAAGGCGGCTCGTGGTGGCACGAGACGCTTCACAAGGCGAGCGACACCCTTTCCAAGATGAGCGGCGCGCGCTGGCTCCACTTCAGCGCAATCCTCAACCCCGTCTTTGCCAGCCTCGATCAGATGGCCCTCGCGGCGAAGCTCTTCAACAGGGTGCCGAGCGCCGAGGACAACGGGGTCAGCACCTACGCGACGTGGGTCTTCCCCGCCGACCAGCTCAACAGCGACGTCTGCAACGCGGGCTACTTCGCCTGATGATGCAGGAGACACGATGGCACGACACGCAGCGAGGAGGGGGGAGGAGGACGGCACCTTCTCCCTCGTCACGGTCGCGGTCATCGCGGTCGTGGTGCTCCTGCTCGGGCTCGTGCTCTATGCCAAGGTCTACCGCGTGAATGCGGGCACGCCCGAGGAGAGCGTCTGCCGGACGAGCATCAGGACGCACAGCCTCCTTCTGCTCGCCAGCGAGGGCGAGTTCGCCGCCGGCATCTCGTGCGAGCCGGTGCAGTACGAGGTGGGGGGCGAGCCGGCCGCCGCCGTGGTCGGCGCGCTCGCCGCGTGCCGTGCGCGCTGGGACGCGGCGTGGACCACGGACCGGCCGCTCTACGCCGAGAAGGGCGTCTACTGCAACCCCTGCGGGTATCTCACGCTCGGCCAGGAGGTCGACGGCCTCGACACGCTCCTCGAACGGACCCCGGCGCCGGACGGGATGATGAGCGACTACCTCTTCCCCGTCGAGGGCTCGTGGCAGGCCGCGAAGCCGCGCTTCGCCTCCCTCCCTGCCGGCCGTTACGCCGTCCTGTTCTACTACATCCGCGATGAGGCGCCGGTCGAGCTCCGCGGCGAGGTGGCCGAGCCCCTTCAGCTCGCCTGCATCTTCGCCAACATCCTCTCCCCTGGGAGTTGCAGCAAGGCTTCGGCGCAAGGCCTTGATTGGGCCGGCGACTGGCTCAGGAGCAAGGGCTTCTACATCTCGGCATTGTTCACGCATTCCTACGGAACCCTCGCGCAGGCCGGGAGCACGGGCACGGTCGACGAGCCCTCCTGGGCCGGCGCCGTGCTGCTCGTGCCGAACGACGACGTGGTCTTCTCCGAGCTCGGCTGCGAGCGCGTCTCGCAGCGCGCTGAGCGCTCGAGCAGGATCACGGACGTGTAGCGTCTCCTGCCTCCGCCCCCTTCTCCCCCTATTCCAGCCGTTCTTTTCCGTATTCCCCTCCGCGCCCGGCAGGCGCTTGGTGTCGGGCGGGCGCAGCGAACAAACAAGCGCGCATGCGGCGAGGAAGCGTCGGAAGGGCGGGAACAGCGGGCGCCGCAGCGAGGGCGATGGCGGGCAGGGCGGTTGCCGAGCCGGAACCCATAAAAAGGCCGACGCTGTTGGAGGAGGCATGGGCCTGAACCGGAAAGGCTGGGAGGTCGACTGGGGCAACGCGCTCCGCATGGCGATCATCATCCTCGTCATCCTCATCGTCATCGGCTTCATCTTCCGCGGTACGGAGGGGCTGTTCGCCGCCTTCCCCCGGTGGGGTGGCTGACGATGCGCCGCTTCCTCCCCTTCTTCCGCCGCGGACAGACCTTGTGGAAGACCCTCTTCGGCATCGTGATCGTCATCGCCATCATCCTCCTCATCTGGCTCGCATTCGGCAACTGGATCGTCGAGACGACGAAGAGCATCATCGGCGGGCTCTCGCTGGGCGCTGCGCACGATATCGTGCAGGGCTAAGCCTCCGCAACCTTTATAAACCTCCCTTCCTCGGGTTCTCGTCTAGGAAAAGCCCATGGCTAGCCCTGGGACTCGAGGTGGACCATTATGGAACGACGCGGCGTCGAACTCTCCATGAACGTCATCATCATTGCGGCCATCGCGCTCATCGTCCTGGTCGTGCTCGTCCTGCTCGTCACGAACACGGCGAAGCAGGTGCGCGACGGCACGGGCTGCAAGGCGAAGCCGGCGGGCCAGTGCGTCCCGCTCTACGACGGCGAGACCTGCGCCGACGCGGTGAGCGATGGCTTCATCAGCATCCCAAGCGACTGCGCAGAGGGTGAGACCTGCTGCTTCCAACCCTTCCCGCCAGGTGAGGGCCAGTGAGGCACGGCGTCGAGCTCAGCCTGAACACCGTCATCATCATGGTGATCGGGCTCCTCGTCGCGGCCATCATCATCTACCTCGTCGCCACGAACGTGGGGCGCGCCAACGATGACCTCGGCGAATGCATCAAGAAGGGCGGCACCTGCGTGGATGCTGACCAGGACTGCCCCGCAGGGTACCAGAAGATCGGCAGCTTCTTCAGCAAGGACTGCGTCGACGCCAATCAGGTCTGCTGCGCGAAGCCCCTGGGCTGAGCGGCTCAACGCTTTTCCACTTATGAGGCCTGCAGGATGAGAGGTGCGCGTCACGGCTATTCCGTCAGCATCAGCACGCTCATCGTCCTCGTGCTCGGGCTGATCCTCCTCTGGTTCGTCGGCATCCCTATCATCGGGAACATCTGGCAGGGCGCGCAGAGCGCGTACGTCTGCGACGGGGAGTGCCTGACGAGCTGCGACGGCGGCGGGTACCGCCAGGACTTCCGCGGGAACGCGTACTGCGCCGAGAACTTCAACGGCGCGAAGTGCTGCCAGCCCCTAGCGCTCGGCCCGGGCAGCTTCGTCAGGGGCGGCGACGTGAAGCTCTACTATGACAACGACAAGACGAAAGCGCTGCACGACGGCGCCAGCGTCGAGCTCACGCCGAAGAAGGTGGGGAACGACTACGTGTTCCAGGGCAAGTTCAGCCTCGCCCTCGGCGACTCCGCGAAGGACGAGCTCTGCTACTGGCAGGTCAAGACGGACGGCACCGACGCGACTGACTATTACGCGATCGCGGGGAACAAGCGCCCGCCGTTCCAGGACGCGTGGAACCAGCGCAAGCAACCCGCGAGTGCCGGGACGGCCGTCACGCGGTCGAACCTGAAGGTGTGCAGCGAATACGCCGGGGACGACACGTTCACCATCCCGTTCAGCGACTACGCCGCCCTGCTCGGCGACGAGATCAAGTTCACCCTGGTCATCGTCAACAAGGAGAGCTGCGAGAGCACGGACAACGTGGACTGGTGCGACACGCACACCCACAGCG